>CBFDCY010000076.1:0-5193 GCA_965603425.1 uncultured Dehalococcoidia bacterium
ACTGATTTGACTCCGGCCTTTAGAGCACCTTTGTTGGCGGCCTCCATTATCCCGGGTCCGCCGCCGGTGATTATGGAAAAACCCGCCTCGCCCAGGCTGTGGGCGATTTCTTCCGTTTTCAGGTAAAGCTTGTCACCCGGCTTCACCCTTGCTGAGCCATAAATGGAAACGGCTGGCTCCACGCCGGAGAGCCGGTCAAATCCCTCCACCAGCTCACCGATGATGCGGAACATACGCCAGGATTCTTCTTTGGCCAGTTCATTGATTTCATATTCCTGTGGCATAGCTTTCTCCCTGTCTCAGTAATCTTAAATTATGTACTGCTATTCTTCTCGAACGTGGATACCAGGAAACGGGTGATTTTGCGTCGGATGAATGGGTACCACAACCAGAAGGTGGTATGAGTTCCCGGGAACCAGCTTATGGCCGGTTTGCCGGAGGCCTCCCAGAGGTCAAGGGTGGCTTCTTTTGGTATGTATTCGTCCCAGAGGGCATTGAGCATCAGCACGGGACGTTCCTTCAGGCGGTGCCCGTAGGTCATCGGGTCAATCAGAAAGCTCTGGCTGGGTGGCGGTATGTTCTCGTAACCCTTCTCTGCAACCTCGCTCAGATATTGCCTGTAGACCTGCTGGTCATGGTTGTATTCATCCTCGGTCACGCTGTAGCCCTTCCGCATGGATTTCTTGCGGCTGAGATGCCCTATCTTCTGCGAGTTACCACCGGTGACGAGAAAAGCTCCCGCCTTGATGCGGTCGTCTATGCCCATGGTTATCGCCGAGATGAAGCCGCCAAAGCTAACGCCGATTACCCCCACCTTTCCCGTGTTTATTTCGGTACGACTTTTTGCCCAGTCGATTACCTGGCGCACGTCGGTTACGGAAATGACGTAGTTTTCAAACCACTCTTCAGGGGTGAGAGCAGGGTAGCGATATTTCACCTCGTCCGGCATGCGCCGGGAATGGAAGACCGAATAAAGAGCGAGGCAGGCCATACCCTTCTTGACCAGCGACCGTGCCAGCATCTTGCAGGGGATGAGGAGCTGGTCGCCGATGCCGTGGAATAATATTACCAGCGGCGCACCGATGGCATCCAGTGGCCGGAAATACTCGGCCATGACGGTATTGTTCTTTTCATAGCGCGTCGGGTGGGCGGTGGGATAGCGAACCGTATAGTGTGCCCACTGTCGGTGTGTCTGTATCAACTTCATATCGGCGTGCAGCCCGTCGCTTGAGTAATGGAATGGGTTCATAGCTCACCTTATTAAAAATTATGGTTTAACGACCGTTCCACTGTGGTATCTCAAACAGGGTCAAACCTTTGTCGATTTTTAATTTCTGGAGCTCAGCAAAAAGCACTGCTTAAGACACCTGGCACTCACGGTATCATCAACGATTTTCGGCGGTTTGTCAAGCGCCGCCGCGTGATTGTGGAGTATCTATAATGGAGCGTAACTTTCGGTTGGTGTTTGACCGTGCTATTTGGTAGAATAGCCTATGACGCACCGTCTGTCTCCCTGAAGCTGGTACTGCATATTTGGAGGATGATTTCGACCGTGCTGACCGTTCGACCGGAAACACCTGAAGACATTGATTCTATTCGCTATGTTAATGAACAGGCGTTTGGTCAGGAGGCAGAGGCGGAAATTGTTGATAAGCTGCGTGGCCGGGCGGCGCTAACTGTCTCCCTGGTGGCGGTTCAGAAAAATGAAATTGTGGGGCATATTGCTTTCAGCCCGGCGGCGATAGAATCGGAATCTTTGAGCTTTGAAGCAGTCGTCCTCGCCCCGATGGCAGTTTTGCCGGCATATCAAAAACAGGGCATCGGTGGACAACTGGTTCGCGCTGGCCTTGAGGAGTGCCGAGGTCTTGGCTACGAGGTGGTTGTGGTTCTGGGTCACCCGACCTATTACCCGCGCTTCGGTTTTGTGCCGGCTAAGCCAAAGGGCATAACCTGTGAATTTGAAGTACCCGAGGAAGCTTTTATGGTTCTGGAGCTTCGGGAGGGGGCATTAACGGAAAGAAGCGGAATGGTTAAATTTCAGCCTGAGTTTCTTTAGACCGCGTGAAGCAAATTCATATAATGGCGCTCAGGTATAAGATAGAGCTTTCACAACTACATTCTATATAGGAGGAGGAAACCATGATAACCACCGATAAACTCATTGTATGTGCTGCTATCTGTGGCAGTTTTCTGGGTAAGGAGGCAAATCCGAACATACCGACCAGCCCTGAGGAGATTGCCGAAGAGGTATATCGCTCCTGGAATGAAGGCGCTTCTATGGCCCATATTCACGCCCGCAATAAGGATGGTCTGGCCACTACCGACCCTGAAGTCTTTAACGAGATAACCCGCCTGATAAGAGGCAGGAATTGTGATATTGTTCTTGAATTCAGCACTTCCCCGGGACGTGAAGAGGGCGCGAGTATTGAGGATGGATTTAGAGTCCTTGAGGCTAACCCGGAACTGGTGTCCTTCAATGTTGGAGTCGCTGTCTTTATGCGCTCCGGAAAGGAACAAATCAGGCCCTGGACGCGTTCCTTTGGCGAAAGAATGCTCAAGGCGTTGCTGGAAAAGGATATCAAACCTGAGTTTGAACTGCATGGCGGATTGAGTAGTATCGCCGTGGATGTCAAATATTTTATTGAGAATATCCCGCTCCCCAAACCTTACTGGATTGACTTTCCTCTGGGAATGCAAAGGACGGCGCAGAATGCGACCCCCTATACGCCGAGAACTCTGATGCACCTGGTTGACCAGCTTCCTGAAGATTCGATGTTCATGACCCTTGCCGTCGGTGCTGACCAGACACCGGCCGTCGTCCAGTCAATTCTTCTGGGCGGTCATGCCCGGGTCGGCTTTGAGGACAATATATATTACAGCCGGGGAGTTCTGGCCAAGAGCAACGCCGAATACGTTACCAGAATAGTCAGAATAGGTACGGACCTTGGGCGGAAGATAGCTACTCCGGATGAAACGCGTGATTTACTGGGAATAAAGAGGCTTCAGGATAAAAAGAAGTCCACTTAGAAGTGATGAAGCTTTCGGCGAATTGAGAGAGCGGAGAAAATGCTGATAAAGAACGCTCCAGTTATAGATACCGATGTGTTGATAGTTGGTGGGGGTGGCGCCGCTGCCCGGTCTGCAATCGCCGCTGATTCGATGGGGGCCAGGACCCACATGGTGGTGAAGGGGGTCTTCGGCTACAGCGGCTGTACGCCGATAGCCATGGGAGGCTATGCCGCTGTCTTCGGCAACGTTGATTCCAGAGATAACTGGGAAGACCATTTCCGGGATACCTGTATCGGCGGGGGCTTACTTAATAACCAGAAACTGGTGGAAATCCTGTGCCGTAACGCCCCGGACCGATTCAAGGAACTGGAAAGTTACGGTTCTCTGTTTGACCGGGGCGACGACCAGAGGTATTTTCAGCGACAGCTGGGGGGACACCGCTATCCCAGGACCTGTATCAGTGGCGACCGGACCGGCGGGGAGATGATACGCGGGCTCTGCTGTGAGGTGCTCAGAAGGCAAATCAGCGTCACCAATGACTGCATGGTATTGAAGTTGCTCGTGGAGGACAGAAGGGTCGTTGGCTGTGTTGCCTATGATATGAGAAAGGGAAGCTTTCTGGTATTCAAGGCCAAAGTTGTAATCCTTGCCTGTGGCGGGAGCGGTCAGATATTCAAGTATTGCATTGCCCCCTACGGGAAAGCTGGTGATGGTAACAGGATGGCTCTGGAAGCGGGAGCCGAGCTGGTTGATATGGAAGTCTTCCAGTTCCACCCCACCGGTTACATTGCACCTGAGTCTATGGCCGGGCACCTGATTACCGAGGCGGTGCGGGGTGAAGGGGGAAGGCTTTTTAACAAACACGGCGAGCGTTTTATGGCAAGATACAACCCGCAACAGATGGAGCTTGCCTGCCGGGATTTTACCTCGCGGTGCATTTATTTTGAGGTACAGGAGGGGCGGGGCACCGAACACGGCGGCGTTTACCTGAGCGTGACTCACCTGCCAGCCAGCGTTATCGAGGAGAGGCTGGACACCGTGCTGATGAGAGGGCTGAACGACGGTCTGGATATCAGGAAAGAGCCGGTCGTTGTCTATCCGTCTTCTCATTATCAGGATGGCGGCGTGGTGGTGGATACCAGCTGGGAGTCGACAAAGGTCAGGAACCTGTACGCCTGCGGCGAGAGCGCCGGCGGGGTACATGGCGGCAATCGACTCGGCTCCAATTCGTTGCCGGATTTGCTGGTATCGGGAAAGATTGCCGGTGAGGCGGCCGCCCAGGCGGCTTTGTCAGGGAAATGCGGCACAATCAATGAAGCCAACTTCGGTGAGGAACTTGCCAGAACTGAGGGGGAGATATCGGATGTTGTGGGAACAGATAACGCCATCAATCCGATAAAAATCAGAAATGAGATAAAAGAGCTATCCTGGGACTACGTGGGCATTGCCCGGAGTGAAGAAAAGCTTAAACACGCCCTCGATACCCTTAACGATATCAAGCAGAATCGTTTGCCGCAAATTGGAAACGGAAGCGGGGCTTACAACACGAACTTCATCGAGGCTATGGATGTTAGGAGTATGATTGTATCTGCGGAAGCGATGGCGAGGTCAGCGTTGATGAGGACCGAAAGCAGATGCGGCCATTTTCGGGAGGATTATCCTCTGCCGGACAAGGACTGGACGGTGAACATAGTGATTCGTCAGGACGAGGATGGTCAATACGCTCTGACCAAGACTCCCATTGTTAAAACGCGGCTTGACCCTGTTGAGGTGGAACTGCCGGTGTTCCCGGTATCGGGAAAAATTGAGGAGTAGATGCTTATTTCGGAGGAAACCACGATTAAGGTTTTGAGGGAGTCTCGTGAGTAACCAGTTCTCGATAAAGGTGCTTCGCTATGATTCCCAGTTGGATAATGACAAGCCTCACTATGAAGAGTACTCTGTTGACCACTACGAGGGCATGAGGATATGGCATGCCATAGATGATATCAATCTGAAACACGGGGCAAACATAGCCTCACGATTATCCTGCCGGGAGTTCCTGTGCGGTATCTGCACCATAATGGCTAACGGAAAACCTACTTTAGCCTGCAAAGCGCCGGTGGAGAATGGCATGGTCCTGGAGGCCTTGCCCTATTTCCCGGTGACCAAGGACCTGGTGGTTGACCGGGATATCGCCGAGAG
>CBFDCY010000077.1:0-5134 GCA_965603425.1 uncultured Dehalococcoidia bacterium
TGGTCGCTAACGCCAGAAAAAAGCTGGATAAGAAGAACCTCGACCTGATAGTCGCCAATGACATCACCAGCGCCGGGAGCGGTTTCAGTGTGGATACTAACAAGGTCACCATCATTGATAAAAAGGGGAAGACAGAGAATCTGCCTCTCCTAACCAAGAGGGAGGTGGCCGATAAGATACTGGATAAAGTGGTGGCAATGTTCTCGCCCCCAAAACGCGCGGCCAAGAAGCGTTAGAGCAACGAAACGAACAGGCATGAGATAAGATGAGCTACTATGAGTTAATAAGCCCTTCTTTATGGCGGCATATACCTGAACTCCTGGGATGGCTCGTCGGCGTGGTGCTGGCGGTGCATATGGTCAGGCAGGGCGGCCACAAAGCCGAGAAGCTGTTTCTGGCCGGCTGCATTCTGATGTCCATCATTGTGTTAATCAGCCCCTTCCTGAGTGGATTAGTAAGCACATTGGTGCACCAGGGGTGGCGGACTCCCCAGACTGCAACATTAATCTTGTCACTGCCCATAGGCATCTTAGGTTTTGCTGGCTTCACATGTCTGGTCTCTGCCTTCTGGGTGAGGTTCTGGAGAAAAAGGCAGGGGTTAACGTAATGGAATTCAACTCTGTATTCATCGGCGGACTCGTCGGTGTTTCCCCGAACCTGGCATTCTGGATAGCGGTTATTGTCCTGGCCAGTATCGTACTGCGCCGGGGCGGAGGCAGAGCCGAACGCTTCGTCATCGCCGCCGCCGGATTTAAGCTACTGAGCAATCTGCTCAATATCCCGGCCGCCGCCATCGTCCCCTGGCTGATTCAAAGGGGAGCCAGCATCGAGTATGCCAACCGGGTGACCCTGACCTTCGGGATAGGGCGCAGCGTGGTCAGTGCGGCGGGCGTTATTTGCCTCGTCTATGCCTTCTGGGTGCAGTTCAGGGCGAGGAATATGACGACGGCAGAATCAATAAACGAAGAGGTTGCTTCGCAATACTAGAAAGAGGTACTCATGACACAGACCCCGAACATTGAACGAGAGATGCCCAAGGCCTATGAGCCGGGGAATGTCGAGCAGAAATGGTACCGGTTCTGGCTGGACAAGGGCTATTTCAAGCCGAAAATTGACCCGGACAAGAAGCCTTTTGTTATCATCATGCCCCCGCCCAACGTCACCGGCGAGCTTCACCTTGGCCACGCCTTGACCGCCACCATGGAGGATATTCTGACCCGGTGGCACCGCATGAAAGGCGAGCCGACACTCTGGCTGCCCGGCGTTGACCATGCCGGCATCGCCGCGCAGGTGGTGGTGGAGAAAGTGCTGGCAGCGGAGGGAATAGACCGGCACGAGATAGGCAGGGATAAGTTCCTGGAAAGGATGTGGCAGTGGGCGGACAGCTGCCGCGGCGCCATCTCAAAACAGCACCAGCGACTCGGCATCTCCTGCGACTGGGACCGGGAGGTATTCACGCTGGACAAGGGGCCGAGCCGGGCGGTGCGCACCGCCTTCGTCCGACTCTATGAGAGAGGGCTTATCTATCGCGGCGAGCGCATCATCAACTGGTGTCCCCGCTGTGCCACCGCCATCTCCGACCTTGAAGTGGAGCACAAGGATATTGGCGGACACCTGTACTATGTCCGCTACCCGCTGGCCGATAATGACAGGGAATTTGTCACCGTGGCTACCACCCGGCCGGAGACGATACTCGGCGACACAGCGGTAGCGGTAAACCCCAAAGACAAGCGGTTCAAGGGCATGGTGGGTAAAAATGTCATCCTGCCCGCGGTGAAGCGGGTTATCCCGATTATCTCCGACGAGGCGGTCGACCCCAAATTCGGCACGGGCGCGGTGAAAATCACCCCGTCCCATGACCCCGTTGACTTCGAGGTGGCCCAGCGCCATGACCTGCCGCTCATCAACATCCTGAATGATGACGCTACCATGAACGAGAACGCCGGCCCTTACGCAGGGCTGGACCGCTTCGCCTGCCGGAAGGCGATTATAGAAGACCTGGAAAAAGACGGACTTTTCATCAAAACTGAGCCGCATTCACATGCGGTGGGACACTGTATCCGCTGCCAGACGATGATTGAGCCAGTTGCCAGCCAACAGTGGTTTGTCAAAGCCGAACCCCTGGCCAGGCCCGCTATTGAAGCCGTAAATGATGGACGAATTACCATCGTTCCCCAGCGCTTCACCAAGGTCTACCTGAATTGGATGGAGAACATCCGCGACTGGTGCATCAGCCGCCAGCTGTGGTGGGGGCACCGCATCCCGGTCTGGTACTGTCAGGACTGCGATGAGCTCACCGTTTCCGTGGACGACCCCGCATCCTGCCCGAAGTGCGGCTCGACCAATCTGGAGCAGGACCCGGATGTCCTCGATACCTGGTTCAGCTCGGCGCTGTGGACCCATTCCACCCTCGGCTGGCCGGACGAGACCGAAGACCTCCGCTACTTCTACCCGACATCGGTCATGGAGACCGGCTATGACATCCTCTTCTTCTGGGTGGCCCGCATGATAATGATGGGCATTGCCAACTGCGACGACATTCCCTTCCACACCATCTTCCTCCACGGCCTCATCCGCGATGAGAAGGGAGAGAAGATGAGCAAGGTCAGGGGCAACGTGCTCAATCCCATCGATACCCTTGAGCAGTACGGCACCGATGCCCTGCGCTTTGCCCTCTCCACCGGCACGGCCCCCGGCAATGATATCAAGCTGGCGTCATCCCGACTGGAAGCCGGCCGCAACTTCGCCAACAAGCTCTGGAATGCCACCCGGTTTGTCGTCCGCAGTATTTCTTCTCAAGAGAAATTCACAGCAGAAGAAGTTTTAGATAGAATGCGACCATCACAACAGCGCCCGCTGGAAGACCGCTGGATACTGAGTCGGCTCAACCGCACTGTGGCGAGCGTTACCAGCCTGATAGGTGAATTCCAGCTGGGCGAAGCTCTGCGTCAGATACATGATTTTCTCTGGAGTGAGTACTGCGACTGGTATATCGAGTTCGCCAAAATCCGCCTCCGCCCCGATAGCGGCCTGCCATCGCCACTGCCGGTACTGGTTCACGTGCTCGAGACCTCGCTGCGACTGCTTCATCCCTATATGCCCTTCGTCACCGAGGAACTGTGGCAGAACTTGAAACGTTCTTTGCCTGCTAACCAGACGGAAGCTGAATCAGTCATGATTGCCGCTTATCCCAAGACCGAAAAGGCGGCGATTGACCGGGAGGCGGAGCGGGTGATGGATACAATGATTGATATAGTGCGTTCCATTCGCAATGCGAGAGCCCATCACGGGGTGGAAAGCAGCCGCTGGGTCGAGGTGCAGATTTTCGCCGATAAGCTAACCCCGGCCATCAACCCCTATACGGAAACCATTCAAACCCTGGCCCGGGCCAGACCGATTACCTTTCTGAAGCAACGTAATGAAGGTGCCTCGCGGGAGGAATCACTGGTATCGGTCCTGAAGGAGGCCGAGGTCATCATCCCCATGTCCAGCATGTTCGACCTTGAAGCGGAGAAGGGGCGACTGCAAAAGGAGATAGACCAGAGCCAGGCGGAGATGGACCATCTTAAAGCCCGACTGGACAATCAGGAATTTTTAGCCAAAGCACCCAAAATAGTTATTGATAAGGAGCGCCAGAAGCTATACACTATAACTGACAGATTGGAACGACTGAGAGAGCAAATCGGTAAACTTTGAGGAGGCGGCAGATGTTCGAGAGAATTCTGGTCCCTTTAGATGGGTCGAAAGTTGGCGAAGCGGCTCTGGAGCACGTTGAACGCATTATCGCCAAGATGGCGCCAGGCGTAAAGACCGAGGTAGTTCTCTTTCAGGTATTGACCTCATTGACTCACTATGTGATTGCCGGGGAGGCAAGCGTCCAGGTGCCCTACACGGATAAAGAGATAGACTATATTACCCGAAAAGCCAAGGGATACCTGAGCCAGACCGGTGAGTGCCTGAAAAGCAAAGGGGTCAGCATCAAGACCAAAGTGGTCACGGGCAAAGCAGATGAGGGAATAGTCAAGGCGGCGGACGAGCTTAAGGCGGACCTGATTGCCATGTCAACTCACGGAAGGTCGGGGCTGAGCCGGCTTACCTTTGGCAGCATAACTGCGAAAGTGCTGCGTTCCGCTAACGTACCGGTGCTGGTAGTGCGGGCGCCAAAAGAAATAGAGAGCACCTAGCGGGCGAAATTGCCACCGTCAGCGCGGGTGCCCGGCGGATAATTCCTCGGCAGCCAGCACACCAAAAATGCCTTCGCTGGCCCATTGCTGTTTCAGGTATTCCAGCGCCTTCCTGGTATCACTGGCCACCTTGGCATGTTCACACTGTTCAACTCGATACTTAAACAGCCAGTAGGCTAATTCCTTCATCTCGGCCAGCGTGGTCGATTTCTTTTGTAGATAGCCTGCTTTCTTGCGGAAGCACCTGAGCAGTACCTGCTTCGTCTCCCCGTATATCCGACGGTATGCCTCGTCGCTGACATCAACATCGTTATTAAAGCCAGACACCCGCCTTTCTTTGAGCACCTCCTCTTCGACGGCCATCACCAGCGCCTGCTCTACAGTAACACCGTAAAAATAGTTCAGGTACTGGCGGTATTTGCTCTGCCCGATAAGCGCTTTGACCTCTTCGGGGCTGAGTTTCACGGGTGGCCTGGCCTGAAAAAGAAGTGCTTCTTTCTCATCCACCGGCAGGAGACCATCAACCGACTCGCAGAGCCGTTCCGCCAGCAGCAACCAGTCGAAGGCTTCTCCCTGAATGAGGTATCGGTACATCGTTTCGTGATGGTTTTCCACCGCGGAGCCCCACATCCCCATCGCCTCCAGCAGGGCGATATACCAGTGCCTGCCGCCGGCAATCTCCTGCTCCAGGTGCCTGATGGCTTCGGCATCACCGGCCAGAAGCGATTTTGAAGACGTTGCCTGTCCCGCTAACCCTGCCATTTTACTGTCTTCCCTGAACAGAGCTTTCTTTTTCCGGGAACTCAGCCTTCAGCCTTTCGTAGAAGTCCAGCTTCCCCGTGTTGACCAGCTCAATGATTTTTTTGTTTATGGCCTCCCCCACCCCCGGTATTTCTTTTAATTTCCCCTCCGCCACCAGCTGCCCCACATCCGCCTTCAGTTCCCCGATG
>CBFDCY010000078.1:0-4911 GCA_965603425.1 uncultured Dehalococcoidia bacterium
ATAAGGAAGGCGATGCAACCGGCAAAAAAGACGATGCTGCCGGTGAGTCCCATCATATTATTGTCCGTGAGGCTCTGCGCGATGAAGAAGACGGCACAGACGAGGAACAGCAGCCAGCCGACAAGGTGATAACGCTTTTCCGTATTGTTGATTGCAGCAACCTCCTACCTGGCAAATACTGCGCGTACGGACTTATTATAGCACAATTTGAGTTTGGTCTGGTCGCTGTTTCCTGTTATCTTAAAGAACCAGTCCGGAACGGTCGGGGCGAGGCAAGCTCGGGTCGCCCGCAGGGCGGTTGAGTCAGGTTGCGGCAGGTCACGTGGCAGTTCGCCGTGCATTCATCAATGGCCTGGAATCGACCGTCCGCCTGTTTCCGGACGAAAGGCAGTACGAAGCGCTCGCAGTGTGCCAGCCCGGGGGAATCGGATTCGGTGGCGCTGAGTTCCTGGCAGGTGGCGTAAGTCATCCCGTTTTCCTCGGTGAGCTTTTTGAGCTGCTGGTGTAGCGCCAGGCGAATATCTTTCCGCAGCAGATATCCCTGGCTGGTGCCGCCGCGCTCATAGAGGTATTCCTTTTCAAATCTTGCGGCGGCTTCCGGTGATTGACTGTGAATCACGCCCCAAACCCGCTGCCACAGGCTGGTGCCGTCCGGGCCGGCGGACTTCCGTGGCAATCGACCGGTGCTGCTGACGATGTGCTTTGCCCCGGTTCCGGCGAAGTCTTTAATCAGCGCCTCGATTTTCTCCAGCCAGGCGTTGCCGTACAGCGCCTGGAAGAGGTGGATGAAGACGGGGTCGAAGCGTATCAGGGTATCAATGCCCAGAGCGGAAAACCGGCGCACCGCTGCCAATCGCTGTTCCAGTGGCGGCGCCGCCGGCGAAAGCAGACGCAAAATATCGGCGGTGCCTTCTATGGTGACGGCGATGAATTTGGGTCGGTAGCCAATGAAACCGGGCAGGTCAAGGAGAAAGCCCGGGTTACCTTTGGTGGTGATGGCAAAGGAGACACCGTAGTCCATCAGCAATCGAACTAGTCGCTTCACCTCAGCCTGGAGCTCCGGGATGGGCTGGCAGGGGTCGGAAACGTTGGAGATGGAGATGGGCGGGCAGACGTTTATCCGCTTTAAATCTCTTTCCACCAGTTCCGGCAGGTTGCGGTAAATTAACATTTCGGCAGAGTGGTTGGAATATATTGCCTCGCGGGCATAGCAGTAAAGGCAGTGGTGGATACAGTGGGCCGGACCGGGTGGGGTAACGTTTATAATCCAGAAGTGCGGGCACTTGCGGGCGGGCGTGCTGTACGGGTAGTCGTGCAGCGTGGACCCCTTTTTATCGATGAGCTTTATCCCGGCCATTATTTAAATTATACATCCAAAAATCGGTGAGCTGCCGGGGGTACTGGCGGTCACTGTTTGGCCTCTTTTGCAGGGCGGGCCAAGCTGCGGTATCAAGCGACAGAAGTTTTAATCGACTATTATTTTCCCTTTTGGTGTCGCAACGACTTCGCCGACTATGGCTGCTTCATCAATACCTTCCCGGTGCATTTTTTCCAGCAGAGGCTCGGCTTTTTCGGGGGCAACGGATATAAACAACCCTCCGGATGTCTGGGGGTCAAAGAGGATATCGGCCAGGTATTCCGGTACGGCCTTCTCAATGGCGACCATCCCGGAGCGGAAATCGCGGTTGCGGTGCAGCCCACCGGGAATCATACCCATTTCCGCATACTCTCTGGCTTCAGGGAAAAAGGGCACTGCTGCCGAATGGATGACCATGCCGACGTCGCTTTGGTCGATCATCTCGCTGGCGTGACCGAGAAGGCCAAAACCGGTTATGTCAGTGCCGGCGTGAATGCCTGCTTCCTGCATAAGTTCGGCGGCCTTTTGATTGAGCGTGGTCATGCTTTTCACGATGCTGGCTTCTGCACTGGCAGAGGCTACGCCGCCTTTTACGGCGGTGCTGATAATGCCCGTGCCCAGTGGCTTGGTGAGAATCAACCTGTCGCCAGCGCGGGCACCGGTATTGAAAACCACTTTTTCCGGGTGGATGACCCCGCTGACGGAAAGGCCGTACTTCAACTCGTCATCCTCCACGGTGTGCCCGCCCACCACAATGGCGCCCGCCTCGTGCACCTTGTCCAGACCCCCGACCAGTATCTCATTCAGGACAGATATGTCCATGGTCTTTATGGGGAAACAGACGATGTTCATCGCGGTGAGCGGTCGGCCGCCCATAGCGTATACGTCGCTCAGCGCATTGGCTGCCGCCACCTGCCCGAACGAATACGGGTCATCCACAATGGGCGTGAAAAAGTCCAGCGTCTGGATGACCGCCAGATCGTCGGTAAGTTTGTAAACGCCAGCGTCTTCAGCTCTCTCCACGCCTGCTATCAGGTTGGGATGAGAGGTAAAAGAAAGGCCGGCTAATGCTTTCTTCAGGTCTCCCGGACCTATTTTGCAAGCTCAGCCCGACCCGTGAACGGTCTCGGTGAGGCGTGGTCTCATCTCATCGCCCATCCATTTGCCTCCATAATCATTACAGTCAAGTAATATTATAGATGTTAACCAGCCTCACCACAACCGACTTGATGATATTATTTATTCTTCTATCTCTACGATTTCGCAGCAGCCGCAATCGCACTGTCTACCGGTAGCACAGGACTCACAACAGTAAAGGACGCCTTCTTTCTCTTGGCCATCACCGACAACTGTGCAGCCACAAACCGGGCAAATTTGCTCTGTCATTCGGGCACCTCCTTTTCTTTCTACTTATAATATGCCCCCTGCTGCCGGACGTCAGTGACTTTTATCTCACTCTTGAGGCGTTTTCTTCAGCCGAGCCTTTTTTCAACGATTTCCCAGTTGATGTTCTGGAAAAAGGCAGCGATGTAGTCCGCCCGTTTCAACCCGTAGTCGGTCATGAAGGCATGCTCAAATACGTCCATTACCAGGATGGGTTTGCCGCCGGCAAGGTGACCCGCCTCGTGCTCGTTTATCCACTGGTTGAAAAGCTGGCCGGTGACGTTGTCCTGGTAAAGAATCACCCAGCCGATACCGCGCATGGCGCCGGTGGCCCTGAAATCCTGCTCCCAGGCTTCGTAGCTGCCGAACGCTTCCGCCAACTTTTTGGTCACCGTTTCGGGTCGGGTTGTCGGGCAGATGAGGTTCTCGAAGTAGTACTCGTGCAGTCGCATGCCGTTGAATTCAAAGCCAAAACGCCGCTTCAGTTCGGCGTACTCCGGGTTGGTGGCGTCCTTCGCCTTGCCATTCAGCAGTTCCACCAGCTTGTTGGTGTTATTGACATAACCCTGGTACAGGGTGAAATGGTTTTTCAGCAGCGTTTCACTGAAACCATCGATGCCAATAAGGTAGCTGTAATCCTTTGCCTGATAAGCCATTTTGTTTCCCCCCTTTCCCCTTCTTTATTAGTGTCTGTTTAACGACCTAAACCGACGATTTCATTAATTATAGGCGTCTGCAATGTGGACTTCTGCGACTTAAATCACACTACCTGTATTTATTACGGCAATATAATATGCCTGTACAAGATAGGTGTCAATAGGTCGTTATACTTGACTGGAGAGGGGTCTGGAACTATAATATCACTCACCGTTGGAGTTGTTGCTCTAGGCGAGGTAAAAATGGGGCTTGAAGATTACCGGCAGAAGCGTAAGTTCGGCAGGACGCCTGAGCCCGCAGGTGAAGCGGGCAGTGGTGAGGGGAATCGCTTTGTGGTGCAGAGACATCAGGCGAGCCATCTTCATTATGACTTCCGACTGGAGATGGAAGGCGTGCTGAGAAGCTGGGCAGTGCCCAAGGGTGTGCCGGACATGCCGGGGGTGAGACGTCTGGCCGTGCAGACGGAAGACCATCCCATTGAGTATATCGACTTCGCCGGGACCATCCCGGAAGGAGAGTATGGGGCAGGAACGGTAGAAATCTGGGATAAAGGCACGTTCCGGCTGGATAAGGAAACAGCTGCTCAACTGGAATTCAGCCTGGAAGGGGAAAGGCTATCCGGGGCGTACGTGCTAATCCACACCGACGGGAAGAACTGGCTTCTCATCAAGCGGAAAGAGAAGCCCCGGTAATATATAGTAATAAGAAAGGTAGGGGAGCTTTGAAAGTTCTGGGAATCATGGGCAGCCCGCGGCTCAAGGGCAATACGGACCTGCTTTTGGATGAGGCGTTGAGAGGGGCGAAGAGCCGGCAGGCCGAAGTGGAAAAAATTATCGTGGACAAGATGAAGATAACGCCCTGTAAAGAGTACTACGGCTGCCTGAAGGACGGCAACTGCGTTATGCGCGACGATATGGACGTTGTTATTCCAAAACTCCTTGAAGCCGAAGGCATCATCGTGGCGTCGCCGATGTTCTTCTATGGAGTTACGGCGCAGTTGAAAGCGCTGATTGACCGCTGCCAGGCGCTGTGGGTGAGAAGGAACGTGCTCAAGACCCTTCCTGAATCAAAGAAGAAGGGCGTTTTCATCGGTGTGGGGGCGACAGGCGGGAAGCAGCTCTTTGACGGCTCAACACTGACTATAAAATATTTCTTCCAGGCCTTCGGCGCAGAATATGTTGATGAGCTGCTGGTGCGGGGCGTGGACAAGAGGGGAGAGATTAAAGAGCACCCTGAACTGCTTAAAGAGGCGTTTGCGCTGGGCGAGAGGCTGGTGCAGCAAATCAGTTAGGCCTGCTTTTTTACCCCGTATATTCTACTGGCAGACGAAAAAAACTTCCGCCATTATGCTTATTTTTATTGTGCTAAATACCTAAAAATTTTTAGTAATTTCTTCATTTAAAGCTAAAATTGGTTTTAGAATAACCTTGACAAGGATATAATGCGTCTGGTATTCTAGTCCAGAATTGTGCTCCCGAAAGCTTTTGATTAAGTCAGTGAAGATAATTCGGCTG
>CBFDCY010000079.1:0-4813 GCA_965603425.1 uncultured Dehalococcoidia bacterium
GACTATTGAGGATATTATTAAATTAGTCAACCAGGCTGGCTAGATTTCTCAATATATTGGCTTAGGCTTTTGCAAGAGTTCTGGGTTTGAATTCTACACCTAGATTAAGTGCATCGGCGACTCTGAACAAAGTTCCAACCGTTATGTTGTTGTCGCCTCTTTCAAGCCTACAAATTGCAGGTTGGTGCATACCAACCAAACGAGCAAGTTCACGCTGGCTGAGAGACAATTCATTCCTGCGAGCGATTATTGCTTGAATAATCTCATACTTGGGTTTTAATGCATCATACTGGCGGCGAATATTTGGCTTACTAAGAAGTTCGGCTTTGAAATCTTTAAAATCTGTTCCATCCATTTTAAATAGCCACCTATCTATCTATCTACACCTACACATGATAACATTATTGTTATCTTACTTCAAATAAATTCTGGTGTGCTCTAACCTGAAAATTTTGCCTTATGGTCATTCATTCTCTTAATAGCTATCTCAATGTCTCTATTTTGCAATTTATCGCTCTTTTTCTTTACTGCGTGTAATAAAATGAACTTCTTCCCTGTAAAGGCAAAGTATAGAATTCTATAATAATCAGAACTGTGTTTTATCCTTAATGACCAAATCTTACCCTTTACTTTTTCGACATAAGGCATACCAAGAGACAAATTAAACCTATATAGCAAATCGAAGACATGTAAAATTTCACCAATTGCCCCATCTGACTGCTGCAAAATGAAATCCTTTACAGGTTCGCTACCATCTCTATCCTTATAAAAAATAACGTGCCAATCCATATCAAGTATTATACAATATCTTAGTATTCAAATTGCCCCGCTACTCCGAAACCCTTCCTTTTTGACTTATTCAGCTATAGATTATATAATTGAATTTACATCATTTAACAGGTGAGAGTGGGATGAAGCGTGGCTTTGTAAGTGTGGTGATGAATATATGTATCATGCGTTGCCCGCAAGGGCTGGCGGCTGGTGAAACTATGTCGTGGAGGGTAATGCATGATGAAAACAATATCGGAAATCAACGAGAAAATACAGCAGGGCAAGGCTGTAGTCGTCAATGCTGAAGAAGTCATTGGCCTGGTCAAAGAAAAAGGCCTAAAACAGGCCGCTCAGCATGTTGACGTCGTAACCACGGGCACCTTCGGCCCGATGTGTTCCTCAGGAATCTACTTCAATATCGGTCACAGCAAACCGAGAATCAAGCTGGGTGGCGGTCGCGTTTACCTCAATGATGTCCTGGCCTATCCCGGTCTGGCGGCGGCGGACGTGTTCTTCGGGGCAAACGCCCTGCCCGATGACGACCCCAGAAACAGGATGCACCCCGGTGATTTCAATTACGGCGGCGGTCACGTCATCGAAGAACTGGTGGCGGGCAAGGACATCCGTTTTACGGCGAATGCCTACGGCACCGATTGTTATCCGAGGAAACGCTTGGAAACGTGGCTGAACATCAAGGACCTGAATGAGGCGGTGATGTTCAATGTCCGTAATGCCTACCAGAACTACAACGTCGCCGTAAATCTATCCGACAAGACCATCTACACCTACATGGGAGTGCTCAAGCCGCGACTGGGCAATGCCAACTACTGCAGGGCCGGGCATCTATCGCCGTTGCTCAATGACCCGCACTACCGGACCGTCGGCATTGGCACCCGGATTTTCCTGGGCGGGGGCACGGGCTATGTTGCCTGGCAGGGGACACAGCATAACCCGAATGTGCTCCGCACGGAAGCGGGTGTGCCGAAGAGGAGTGCCGGGACGCTGGCCGTAATCGGCGACCTCAAGCAGATGAGCCCGCAGTGGCTTGTCGGGACGAGCATGTACGGCTACGGCGTGACGCTGACCGTGGGGATTGGCGTGCCTATCCCCATCCTCGACGAGGAAATCCTTCGTTACACGGCGGTCACCGATGCCGAAATATACGGCGCGGTGATAGACTATTCGGACGCCTATCCCAACCAGAAACCGGACATTGTCGGGGAGGTGAGCTACGCCGAGCTGAAGAGCGGCACGCTGAAATTGCAGGGTAAAAAAGTACCCACCGGCTCCCTGTCCAGCTATTCAAAGGCACTGGAAATCGCGGAGGTTTTGAAGGACTGGATAAAGCGCGGCGAGTTCCTGCTCACCGATGCGGTGGCGCCGCTGCCGGGCGTCGAGTCCGGGGTGGCCTTCAAGCCGTTGCCGGAACGCCCGCTGGAGATTTAAATTGATATCAACTGGAGGTGGCAATAATGGCCGTTACAAAAAGAGTAGTGTTGCATTTCCCCAGGCGGCTTGTTGAGCAGCCGGTCATCTACCGCCTGGTCAAGGATTACAACCTTGAATTCAATATTTTGAGGGCGTCCATCACCGCCGAGCCGGAGGAGGAAGGGCTGCTGGTGCTGCAGCTTAAGGGCGAGCAGGAAGAATACGATAAAGGCGTTAAATTCCTGCTCAAGTCCGGGCTTAAAATCCAGTCGCTCAGCCAGGACGTTACCCGGAACGAGGCGCGTTGCACAAGCTGCGGCGCCTGCGTCACCCTCTGTCCTCCCGGTGCTTTCGAGGTCGACCCGAAAACGAGACGGGTGAACTTCGACGACGAGAAGTGCGTGGCCTGCGGGCTGTGTATCAAGGCCTGCCCGCCGCGGGCGATGGAAGTCCATTTTTAAGGAGATGTATCAGCCGCGTACCTATCGCCACTGGGTAAAGGGCGATGATCTGGTCGATTTCAGGGTTGCGGTCAAGGAGACGGACCTGTACCTGCGCGCGGCGAGCGACCTGCACCGCAAGGCGCACCGGCTCGTGCTGAAGTACCGCGACGGTATAGAGAAGTACATTGCCCGCCACCCTGATTTCCAGGCCTCCTTCGAACCGGTTGAGGTTGGGTCGCCGGCACCGAAAATCGTTCGCGCCATGGCCGATGCCGCCCGTCTGTGTGGCGTCGGCCCGATGGCGGCGGTGGCGGGGGCTATTGCCGAGTTTGTCGGGAAGGAACTGCTCGAGTTCTCCCCGGAAATCATTGTGGAGAACGGCGGCGACATTTATCTGAAAAGCCTGTCCCGCAGAACAATTGGCGTCTTCGCCGGCGGCTCACCCCTGACCGGAAAGCTGGGGCTTCAGATAGAGCCGGGGGACACGCCGCTGGGTATCTGCACCTCGTCGGGCACGGTGGGGCATTCGCTGAGCTTTGGGAAAGCGGACGCGGTCATCGTGCTGGCCGACTCCGCCACGCTGGCTGACGCCGCGGCCACCGCCATCGGCAACCGGGTCAAGGACGTGGCGGACATAGAGAAGGGCATTGAGTTTGCGCAGGGTATCGGGCAGCTTAAAGGGGTGGTCATCATCAAGGATGATAAGCTGGGGGTGTGGGGGGAGGTGAAGCTGGTGCCTACCGATAAGGAGTGAGGGGGTGTTTTCTATTAGGTAATTTAACCCTGTTTACTGGTGGAGATTTCTAATCGTTTTGGCGCCTCCTAATTCCTTCAAAACGACTACGTACTTCATTCATAGAGTTTTGTACTGTTTTTGGGTCTGGCCCCAATGTATATTCAGCCCCACACTCAAGACAAACCAATTGCGAATGGTAGTCGGAATCAGAAATAAGCAGGTTATCACCTAGATAAGTCTCAACCTTATCATTGTGTTTTTTAGCTAAAGGTGTGCAATCATTAGGGCACAGAGGCCCATCGACTGATATCCCCCCCAGATAGAATTCCCCGCATCTTCCCAAAGAACACCATCATGTACCAATCGTGGGTGTTTCATAGTCTGGTTTGGGGTCATTTCAGTCTTACGTCCAGAATATACTGGCGCCAACTTTGGTAAATACCAAGCTACAGCAAACAGTCCAGCTATAACGACAGCAAGGAAACCAATCTCTCGAACATAAGCTATGGTGAATGCCTTAGACACTTGATTCCAAATTAAATTGAAGATGATTTGAACAATAACCAAGTGGATAAGGGCTTGCCACGAAGTGATGCCCAGCTTTTCTCTGATTGCTTGTAACCGCTTACCCATGCCCCAATTCTAGCACTTTCAAAGCTATCGTCAATGGGTAATCCCTCTCCTTTATCCCCATACGCTCTGCGTGCTATAATTCTGGCTATGAAAGTCTCGGCGCTGGGAGAGTTCGGGCTTATAGACCTCCTGGCGGAAATGATTTCAAAAGCGCAGGATAAAGGCGCGGAATCTTACAGAAAGCTGCTCATCGGCATCGGGGATGACGCTGCCGCCTGGAAGTGCGAAGCAGGAACGCAGCTGGTCACCACCGACTCTCTTTACCAGGACGTCCATTTCCGGCTGGAAACCACTCCCTGGTACGAGCTCGGCTGGAAGTCGCTGGCGGTGAACCTGAGCGATATCGCCGCCATGGGCGGCGCGCCGGAATACGCGGTAATATCGCTGGCGGTGCCGCCGGATACCGAGGTGGATGACGTCAAAGCGCTCTACCAGGGGATGCTCGACCTGGCACGGCGGTTCGGGGTTGCCCTTATCGGCGGCGATACCTGTCGCGCGCCCCTGGTATCAATCACCGTTACCGTGCTGGGCAGTGCTAAAGATAAAGACGGCAGGGTGCTCACGCGCTCGGCAGCCCGTCCCGGTGACAAAATCGCCGTTACCGGCGACCTCGGCGGCGCTTCTGCCGGCATGGAGATGCTGGACAAAAAATTAAAGTTCGATGCTGAGTCGGAAGGTCAGCTGCGCAAAGCCTTTCTGCAGCCCGAGCCGAGGGTGGCCGAGGGGCAATCTATGGTGAAGCTGGGAGTGAAAACGGCTATTGACGTCAGCGACGGGCTGATGTCCGACCTGAAACATATCT
>CBFDCY010000080.1:0-4691 GCA_965603425.1 uncultured Dehalococcoidia bacterium
CCCTGGAAAGCTATTAAAGAGGACCGGCAGGCGGCCGCAAGTTCCCTATATGTAACCCTTCAGGTGATTGCACAATTGAAAACGATGCTCTATCCCTTCTTGCCTTTCAGTTCCCAGAAGCTGCATGAGTACCTGGGCTTTACGGGGAGTGTTGAATCTCATGGCTGGAAGTGGCAGGAGTTACCGCCAGGGCAGAAATTACTGCCACCCCAACCCCTGTTTTCCAAACTTGACGACAGCCTGGTGGAGGAAGAAACCAAAAAACTCGGCCAACCATCATTATAGGTGAGAAAGGAGCCTTGTGGAGCTCAACGGAATATATCAGTCCATACAGGATGACCTGGCCCAGGTAAAAGAATACCTGAGGTCGATTATCAAAGTTGACTTCCCCTGGCTTTCCGAACAGCTGGACTACGTGGTGGGCGGCGGAGGGAAAGGTATTCGGCCCGCGCTGACGCTGCTGTCGGGCAAATTTTACCAGTATAACCTGCAATATCTCATGCCCATGGCCGGCTCTGTTGAACTCATGCACACGGCTACCCTTATCCATGACGATGCCATTGACAAGTCGGTTTCGCGGCGCGGCAGGGCGACCATTTACAAGCTCTGGGGCGAGGAACCGGCCGTGCTCCTCGGCGATTATCTTTTCGCCAAGGCAGGCGAATTCGTCGCGGACACCCACAACCCACGGGTCATCAAGCTCTTCTCGCAGACGCTGGCCACCATCTCCAGTGGCGAGCTGAACCAGTTCTTCAGCGCCTACAACCTGAAACAGACCCGGGAGCAGTACTTCAAGAAAATATCCGGCAAAACCGCCTCTCTCTTCTCCCTGGCCACCGCGTCAGGAGCCATCCTGAGCGAAGCACCGGAGAAATCAGTCAAAACGCTCGGAGACTACGGACATCATCTGGGCATCGCCTTTCAGATTGTGGACGATATTCTGGATTTTATCGGCACCGAGGAAGAACTGGGCAAGCCGGTTGGCTCGGATTTGACACAGGGGACTCTTACCCTGCCGGCAATGCTGCTGCTGGAACGCTACCCTGAAGATAACCCGGTGAAAAGGCGCTTTGAGAACCGAGACGACCAGGATAACATCAAGCAGGCAATAGAAATGATACGCAATTCACCGATAGTGGATGAGTGTTACATCGTGGCTTCGGAATACAGCGCCCGCGCCTGCCAGGACCTCAACGAACTGCCGGAAAACAGCAGTCGAGAAGCATTTTTTGAACTGGCCAAGTACGTCGTGGCCCGCAAAAAATAGGAGTCGCCAACTTTACTCCCCTTCCCAGACGCTGCCGTCGAGATAGGTCTCTTTTTTGCTTGTTGGTAGCTCCCGCTTGAACTGGTCAATGGCAAACTGGCAGGCATCAAATCCTTCTGCGCGATGTGCGGCCGCTATGGCCACGACCAGGTTGATATCACCGACATTCAGCCTGCCGACACGGTGGTAGATGGCAACGTTATCCACCGGCCACTTCCGCTTGATTTCGTCAGCGATTTCGCGCAGCTTTTTCTCCGCTTTCCCGGAAGCGTCCTCATAGGCCACGGACTGAACCTGCTTGCCGCGGGAATGGTCGCGAATCAGACCTACATAGGTAACGACACAACCGCTGCTGCGGGCCTTGACCTCATTTACCACGGATTCCGGCGAAATAAGCGCCTCGGTAATCTTAATCATCTATACTCCCTGCGCATTATAGCTCATAATCATACGTTAAGTAGAAAAAAAGAAGGGGCGGTGCCCCCTCTCTATCATCGTTTTACCAGCTTTAATCAGGCGCCGCCGGTGTTTGTTTCGGGACCAGCTGGGGTACTATGGGCGCCTTCTGGGGTCTGGTAACCGGCTCAGTTTCACCGACTGGCTCGACTGGAACCGGTTTCGGTTCCAGTTTGGCCTTCTTCGTTGGTTTAGGAGCCTTTTCACTCAGCAGGTTCCTCAGCTCCTCGCCTTCCAGAGTCTCGCGAGCTATGAGTTGCTCCGCAATCTGCGCCAACCTGTCATTGTGTTTGGTCAGGATGTCCTGTGCGGTCTCCTGAGCTTCCTCGATAAGGCTATGAACCTCTTCATCAATTTGCTCGGCTATCTTATCGCTGTAATCCCTCTGCTCTGAAATTTCACGGCCGAGGAAGACCATCTCCTCCCTGCGCCCGAATGTACGCGGCCCCAGCTTATCACTCATACCGAAGCTGGTGACCATCGCCCGGGCTATCTTGGTAGCCTGCTCAATGTCACTCTGGGCACCGGTGCTCATTTCCTTGAAGATCAATTTTTCCGCCGTATGCCCTCCCAAAAGTCCGGCCAGCATATCCTTGAACTGCGACTTCGTCAGCAGGTAACGGTCCTCAATAGGCAGCTGGCGTGTGTGACCGAGCGACATGCCTCGGGCTACAATGGAAATCTTGTGCACCGGGTCGGCATTGGGCAGCATATTGGCCACCAAAGCGTGCCCGGCTTCATGATAGGCGGTGATCTCTTTCTCCTTCGAGCTTATCTTGCGGCTCTTTCTTTCCGGCCCGGCAATCACCCGGTCCACTGATTCTTCAAATTCCAGCATACCGATAGCATTCTTATTACGTCTGGCTGCCAGAAGAGCGGCCTCATTGACCAGATTGGCCAGGTCAGCACCGCTCAGGCCCACCGTACCCTTGGCCAGGACTTCCAGGTCAACCTTCTTATCCAGCGGCTTCCCCTCGGCGTGGACTTTGAGAATAGCGACCCGACCGTTGATATCCGGGCGGTCCAGAATCACCCTGCGGTCAAAACGACCGGGCCTCAGAAGCGCCGGGTCAAGAATGTCTGGTCGGTTGGAAGCCGCCATGACAATCACGCTGGTACTGGTATCAAAGCCATCCATCTCCACCAAAATCTGGTTGAGGGTCTGCTCCCTCTCGTCATGACTGCCGCCCAGTCCTGAACCGCGGTGTCGTCCCACCGCGTCAATCTCATCAATAAAGATGATACAGGGCGAATTGCGCTTCGCCTGGTCAAAGAGGTCGCGTACCCTTGAAGCGCCAACACCAACAAACATCTCCACGAATTCACTACCGCTAATCGAAAAGAACGGCACATCAGCCTCGCCGGCTACCGCTCTCGCCATCAGTGTCTTGCCCGTACCCGGAGGACCGACGAGCAATACCCCTTTCGGGATACGCGCACCCAGCGCCTGGAACTTTTCCCTCGACTTAAGGAACTCCACCACTTCCATCAGTTCCTGTTTGGCTTCCTCCACACCGGCCACATCGTCAAAGGTCACCGTGGGCCGGTTGGCCGGGAAGAGGCGGGCGCGGCTCCGACCAAAACTCATTGCCTGGTTATTTGCCCCTCTTGCCTGGCGGAAGAGAAAAAACAGCAGACCGCCGAAGATGATAAGCGGCAGGAAATTCAACATCAGGCTGCCCCAGTTGATGCCTGATGACCCTTCGATGTTCACCACAATGCCTTCGAGGTTCAGCCCCTCAATTTCATAGATGCTGGCGTTGCTTTCCTTGAATGCCCGTAGCTCGGTATCATCAGTCGTGGTGATAAGCAGCAGGTCTTCCTCCACCGTTATCTCGGTGATTTCCTTGCTCTGCGACATGGCGATTACCTCGCTTAGGGGTACTTCCTCAGGTTTATTCGCCGATGGTAGTAGATAGGAGAACAACGCCACCGCCGCCAGCAGGATGGCGATATAAATCAAGCCGCTCCTTTTCCAGTTAGGTTTCACGCTTCACTCCTGACACTATCTCTATTGAACCATTCTAATTATACCATAATATATCATAATGATTTTAGCTACTGGCAATTACAGGCCATTATAGGCCGCCTGCAGCCGCAGCGCGTCTTCCTCAAGGTTTGGACTTTCACATATCAGCATACCTTTGACATTGTAATCCTTCAGTACGCCAAGCAGTTCCATATACTTGAAATCAGATTCTTCCAGATTGAGGTGGTTTAGTTCGCCCTTTTGACCATAGTTAATACCGGAAACGTGAATATGCATGTTTTCCAGTGCCTCATCTCCCAGACGCTGCCTCAACTGGAGCAGGACAGCCTCAAACTCGGGATAGGAATTGAATTCCCCGGTACGGGCGTGCCAGTGAGAGAAGTCAATGCAGGGTGATACCCCCTTAAGCCCGGCGCTGAGATTCACCAGCTCCTCAATGGTGCCAAACTGGCTGCTTTTCCCGGTTACTTCCGGCCTGATACATATCTGGATATTCTCACGCTCAAGCTGGCTCAGTACTTCACCAAGGTGTTGCCTCACCGTCTCATAGACGGTTTCCGGCGGCTGCCCCATGTAAAATGCGGGGTGAAAAACCACGCTTTCCGCATGACAGAGAGCAGCAATACGCGCCGCCTGCAAAATACGACTCTGGCTGGCCCTTACCTTTTCGATATCCTGCGAATTCAGGTTTATATAATAGGGAGCGTGGGCCGACAACCTCACCCCGGTTCGGATTGCCACCTCACCAACCAGCCGGGCTGCCGTCTCCCCCATCTTCACTCCCCGCACAAACTCAATCTCCATGCAGCCCAGTCCCAGCTCTGCAATACGCTCAATGCCACCAATGGTTGATGGTGGCCAGGTACTGCGAGGCGCTCCCGCCGTTCCGAAGAGCAGGCCGGTCATTCTCGTTCCATCCCCCAAAATCACCGAGCCAGCGGACAGATTCGAACTGTCGGCCGGCGGTTTACGAAACCG
>CBFDCY010000081.1:0-4688 GCA_965603425.1 uncultured Dehalococcoidia bacterium
ACCGCCAAAGGCCGAAGCCAAAGCGGAAGCGCCGAAACCAGCCAGTGAACCAAAGGAGATTAAAGCTTCACCGCTGGCCAGAAATATCGCCAGAGAGAACAACGTTGACCTGAGCCTGGTAACGGGAACCGGACCGGGCGGCAGAATCACCAAAGAAGACGTACTCAAGTTCGCCGAGGAAGGTAAGGCTGCAGCCCCAACTCCCACCGCCGCGCCGGCAGGAACTGAGGAAGAGATTGCCCCTCTGTCCACCATGCGCGAGGTTATCGCCCGGCGTATGACGGAGAGCTTTCAAACGCCGCACTTTTACCTCACGGTAGAAGTTGACGCTCAGGAACTGCAGCGGACACGCCAGCAGTTGCTGCCGGTAATAGAAAGCAAAACCGGCGTCAGGCTGACATTGACCGACCTTGTTGTCAAGGTAGTGGCCAGGGCGCTGGAGAAGAACCCGGTCATCAACTGCTCCTATGCCGACGGTTCGGTGAAGCTGCTCAAGCGGATTGACATCGGCCTGGTCACTTCTATCGAAGGCGGTTTGATGGTGCCCGTCATCAGGAATGCCGGTACGAAATCCCTGGCGGAAATCGCGCAGGACCGCGCCGAACTGGTGCAGAAGGCAAGAGAGCGCACCCTCACCAGAGAAGAGATGGCCGGAAGTACCTTCACCATCTCCAACATGGGAATGTACGATATTGACCAGTTCAGCGCCATTATACAGCCGCCGGAAGCAGCGATACTGGCCGTAGGCAGGATTGCCGAGAAAGTGGTGGCCAGAAGTGGCGAGATGGTTATCAGGCCGGTGATGAGCCTTACCCTGTCCATTGACCACCGCGTCCTGGACGGCGCGCTCGGTGCGCAGTTCCTGCAGACCGTGAAAAGCTACCTCGAACAGCCGCTCAACCTGATACTCTAGCCGTCCGTGGTTACAGAACAGTAAGGATAATTTATGAGAGGGGGACTCTCCCCCTCTTTTTTCTTTCCGTATTTAGTGTTATATTTTGTTGCGAAGGAGGTCTGGCCATGCCATATCAATATATACTCTACACAAAGGAGAATGGCGTTGCCTGGCTCCGCCTAAATCGTCCCGAAGTCCTCAATGCCATAAGCCCGGCACTCCTTTCCGAAATGAAAGACGCCCTCGAAAAGGCAGGTAAGGATGATGAGATAGGCGTGGTGGTGCTCACCGGGGAGGGGCGGGCCTTCTCTGCCGGCGTGGACCTGAAATCACTGGGCGGCCACAAACTGGAGGGCGGGCGCGTCGGACCGGTACTGGACGACCCTGCCAGAGAAATGCTTGACACTATACAGACGATGCCCAAGGTCGTCATCGCCATGGTCAACGGGTACTGCTTCACGGGGGCGCTGGAGATTGTTTTGGCCTGCGACTTAATCGTTGCCGCAGAGGAAGCCAAGCTCGGGGATACCCATACTCGCTGGGGTATCCGCCCCAGCTGGGGAATGAGCCAGCGTCTGCCCCTGATGGTGGGCGTGCTGAAAGCCAAGGAGTTATCTTTTACCGCAGATACAATTACCGCCCGAGAGGCGGAGCGTATCGGGCTGGTCAATATGGTTGTCTCGGGGGATAAACTGGAAGCAGCGGTGAAGGAAATGGCACAAAAGATGCTGGGCAACAGCCGCGAAGCGATTGCCGCCTGTAAATACCTGTATAACCGCAGCCAGGGAGACCGACTGCGCGCCGGGCTCGAACTGGAAGCCAGGAGCGAATTCACTATTGGCGATACGGAAAACCGGCTGGGACAGTTCCGGAAAAAGGACTAATTACCTGGGGAGGGAAAGCGATGGATTTCAACCTGACGGAAGACCAGCTCATGCTCCAGACAACGGTCAAAGAGTTCACCGAACGCGAGATTGAGCCGATTGCCGCACAGCTCGACCGCGAAGGAAAACTGCCCGATGACCTGATTAAAAAGATGGCCAGAATCGGCCTTCTGGGTATGACCATCCCGAGGCAGTACGGAGGCACCGAGGTCGGCAATACAAACTGCATCCTGGCCTGCGAACAGGCTGCCTATTCCGGCACCGGTGCCTGGTGGCTGGTGGGCTTTCAGAACAGCATCTCGGAGTGTATCGCCCACTTCGGCTCGGAAGAACTGAAGCAGAAATACATCAGACCGATTTGCGAGGGCACCGCCTATGCCAGCATCCAGTTCACCGAAGAGGAAACCGGCTCCGACCCCGAGTCGCTCATCACCACCGCCAGGCCGGATGGTGATAACTACGTGATAAATGGCATGAAGCGTTTCAGCACCTTCGGTGCCCGCGATGGCTACGCCGTCCTCTATACCAAAGATGAGGATGGCGCCTGCACCGCCTTCGTCATTGAGAAGAATATACCCGGCTATTCGTCGACCAAGGTGTGGGAGCTGACGGGAGGGGGAGGGATAGAAGCGGCCGACGTGTACTTCGAGGACATGCGCGTGCCCGGAGCCAGTATGCTGGGTGAGAAAGGCAAGGGATTTGAAGCACTGCTCTTCTGGATATCAACGGAGAAAATCGAGCAGTGCGCCGCCTGCGTTGGCATTGCCCAGGCGGCGCTTGATGAGGCGACCACCTATATCAAGTCGAGAACGGTGAGAGGTAAGCCGATATCAGGCATGCAGGGAATTCGCTGGCAGCTCGCCGACATGCAGGCAAAGCTGGAAGCAGCCCGCTGGCTCACCTACCGCGCCGCCTTCCTGCAGGACCAGAGCGCGCCTTCCTGGATGACCGAGGCCGCCGTGGCCAAGCTGTTCGTCGTGCCCGCCGCAATCGAAATCGTGGAGACAGCGAGGCGAATCCACGGCGCTTACGGCTATACCAGAGAATTCAAAATTGAACGCTTATCTCGTGCCGTGGCCGGTGCCGCCAGCGTGGCCACATCTCTGGAGATAAACCGGTCGATTGTCGGCGCAGCGATGTTGCATTAAGCACTACCAGCGGTTGTGATGGACCCTGGAAGCATCATAACGGTTTGCCGGCGGCTTTTTCTCTGCGGGATAGCCGATTGATATAAAGCACAGGGGTATCACATGCTCGGGAAGACCAAGCAGTTTCTGCGCCGTTTTTGCTCTTTCCTCGCGGGGGTAGACACCCAGCCACACCGCTCCCAGGCCCATGGCATGGGCGGCGATGAGAATGTTCTGCGTTGCCGCCGAGCAGTCCTGAATCCAGTATTCGCCCATCGTCGCCAGATTCTGGTCACCGCAGACAGCTATCGCCCAGGAAGCTTCTTTCAGCATGTGAGCGTAGGGGTGAAACTTGGGTATTTCATCGAGAATGCGGCGGTCATTGATAATGACGAACTGCCACGGCTGCTGGTTGCTGGCCGAGGGGGCGCTCATTGCAGCTTCCATCAGCTCTGTGATGACCTCTTCCGGCACCGTTTTATCAGTATACCGGCGAATACTCCTCCGGGATAAAATGGCTTCCATAGCGTCCATCTGATTGCTCCTCCAGTATCAGGATAGTCTGGCCCTAATCGCGGGCAGCGTCAATCTCTTTCTGGATGGCGGCGACTTGCTCCGGACTTAGGTGGCGGAACCTTGCCTGGGCAGAGAAATACTCCGATACCGGCCGCTGTCGTTTCGGCGTGTAGGTGGTGCGGAATTCGCCGTTCTCAAACTCGGTCAGATGCCACATGCCGCTCTCCACCGCCATACGCCCGATTTCAATCGTCTCATCGGGGGGGAAACCCCAGCCCGTGGGGCATGGCGCGAGGACATGAATGTAGGTGGGTCCATTCACCTGACTCGCCTTCACCACCTTCTCCATATAGTCCAGCGGGTAGGAGGTACAGGCGGTGGCGGCATAAGGAATATCATGCGCCGCCACGATGCGCAGCATGTCCTTCTTGGGTCTGTTTTCAAAGCACGGACTCGGCGTGGTCGTGGTGGTCGCTCCGTAGGGAGTCAGGCCGCTTCTCTGGATGCCGGTATTCATATAAGCTTCATTATCATAACAGATGTAGATGAATTTGTTGCCGCAGTCAATCGCTCCCGAAAGCGCCTGAATGCCAATGTCCGCGGTGCCGCCATCACCGGAAAGGCCAACGACGTGGATATCCTCCCGACCCCGCCTCTTGAAGCCGGCGCTGATGCCGGACAGAGCCGACGCAGTAGCGGCGAAGGCCATTACCGTGAACGGCACGAAGAACGGCGCCTGCGGGTAATAACACGATACGGTACTGATACAGTTGGCCGGCACCACGTAAACGCTGTTTTTGCCAAGCGCTTTTATCGTAAGACGCACCATCAGGACAGCAGCACAGCCGGCACAGCCGTAGGAAGCCCGGTAGAATTCCTCTTTGTCTATATCCTTGAGTTTCATCGGTCAATAAACTCCAGATGCGGTGTCGCTCCCCTATCCGCAGCGAGCGCTTTCTCCAGCATGTTCTTCATCCGCTCCGGCGGCACGTCCGCACCACCCAGTCCGCCAATAAAGTTGAGTATCGCCGGCGGGTTGGGCAAGCCGTAGAGAGCGGCTTTCAGGTCCGTGGCCAGTGCGCCTTCATAACCCCAGGAGCAGTCACGGTCCAGCACCGCCGCCGCCTTCACCGACGAAATTACCTTTCTCAATGGCTCGACCGGGAAGGGTCGGAATGCCCTTACCTTGACCAGGCCAACGTTTTTACCTTCATCACGCATCTCATCGACCACCTCGCGGGCGGTTCCGGTAAATGCGCCCATGGC
>CBFDCY010000082.1:0-4679 GCA_965603425.1 uncultured Dehalococcoidia bacterium
AAAAAAAAAACACCAAAAAAACAACCCCGCCCGCCCCCCCCCCCCCCCCCCCCGCCTCTCTATATCCAGGCTACCATTTCACCTGAGAACGCCGGCACAGCAATAATCCGAAGCTACTTCTGCCCCAGGCCAGCTATGTGCTATACTTTTACCGGTTCAGCCCAATTCACCGCAATTGTTAATCAAGAGCATGAAAATAGATATTGTCTCAACGCCACGGTTGCTGCCAGTTCGTTTTGAAGACGCACTGTGCGTGGTTATTGACGTCCTCCGCGCCACCACCACCATAGTTACGGCGCTGGCGCACGGTGCCAGCGAGGTTCGCCCCTGCATCACAGCCGCCGAGGCCAGACGCCGCTCGAAATCAGGAGATAACGTCTCTTTCCTGCTTGGCGGTGAAAGAAGAGGCCTGCGCATTCCCGGATTTCACCTGGGGAACTCCCCTCTGGAATATCTTGACTCAAGCAAAATGTCCAGCAGGGTGATTTACTTCTCAACCACCAACGGTACGCCAGCCCTGCGCCAGGCCTTCAAAGGCAGCGCCAGGCCTGTGTACCTCGCGGCGCTGGTCAACTTATCCGCCGTGTCCGCAGCCGTTGCGGGAGCAGCGGCGAACGAGACGCTGAAGAGAGTCCTACTCGTCTGCGCGGGGTGTCATGGCCAAACATCACTGGAGGACTTTTACTGCGCCGGACTGATGGCACAACGCCTGCCGTCCGAGTTTGCTGAATCCGGCATATTTCCTGAGCTCAGCGACGCCGCCGTATCGGCTACCGAATATTCCAGGACGAACCGTGAAAAGCCGCTTGCCGTTCTCGCTGGCAGCGAACACGGTCGTTACCTTAAAGATATCGGCTTTGCCGCTGACCTGGAGTTTGCCAGCCAGATAGATAAATACGACATCGTGCCTTGCTTTGATGGAAAGCGCATTATAATATAACTCATCTTACATGAAATGATAAAAAGGGGGTACACAGAGATGAGGCTGAAAGGACAGGTAGCCATTGTCACCGGTGCCGGCCAGGGGATTGGTCAGGCAATCGCCACCACCCTGGCAAGGGAAGGCGCTGCGATAGTAGTAAATGATGTTGTTCCGGAAAGAGCCGACAAAGTAGCCGGGGAGATTAAAGCACAGGGAGGGCAAGCGCTGTCCGTAGCCGCCGACGTATCCAAGGCCGAAGAGGTAAGCATGCTCGTTGCCAGGACACTGGCTGATTACAAAAAGATAGATATACTGGTCAATAACGCTGGTATTGCCAAAATGATACGTTTGCTGGAGATGACCGAAGCCGATTGGGACAGCCATATGAACAACAATGTTAAAACGCAATTCCTGTGCAGCAAGGCGGTTATTGAACATATGGTACAGCAGAAGCGGGGAAAGATAATCAACCTCGCTTCACTTGCCGCTCACATTGGTGCGCCGGGGCTGTCGGCATACGGTGCCAGCAAAGGCGGTGTGGCCCAGTTCACCAAGGCTCTAGCCGTGGAGTTCGGGAAATATAACATAATGGTAAACGCAATTAGCCCGGGCTTCACCATGACCGAAATGGTTAAGCAAGCAGGTAAAGACCGCCCCGACTTTCTGGAAGGCATGGACAGGATACCTTTAAGAAGAGCAGCCGAAACGCAGGATATCGCCAATGTCGTCCTGTTCCTCGCTTCCGCGGAATCCGACTACATAACCGGTCAGGTGATAGTTATCGATGGTGGGTTACTGGCCATCCACCCCCGCATGGTCAAGCCAACGGATTAGCCTGTTTAACTTAATAGCTTCAATTCCCGGATGACTGGGCATACCACGGGTGAGCCAATAAGTCACCATTAGAATATGGGGGAATCGTAAAAATAGGTGATTTTCTGCTTTTCCTGTGCCAGGTTATTGATACTTGACGGCTTGCGTACTAAAATAGTGGCGGTATGTCCGTCTTAGATTGAAGAAAGAGAGGTATCTTCGCCATGAATAAAGTACACATCTTCCTGTCGCCAACCAAGGTCATCTTCGGCAATGACACTGCCAGTCTGGTAGGAAAGGAGACCGCGCAGTTCAACGCGAAAAAGGCGCTCGTTGTTACCGATAAAAGCCTGCTGGCAGCAGGACTGCTGTCAGGCGTACAGGATTCGCTGAAAGCCCAGAAGATAGATTTCGATATTTTCGACCAGGTCGAGGCGGAGCCACCAGCTCACAACGTTGATGATGGCGCTCGAATAGCCATCGATAACGGGGTAGATATCGTTATCGGTGTCGGCGGGGGCAGTTCGCTGGATGTCGCCAAGGGCATTGCCCTCATGGCCCAAAATAAGGGCAAAATACTGGATTACGCCGGGATAGACAAAGTGCCCCTGAGAGGGCTTCCCAGGATACTGCTACCAACCACGGCCGGCACCGGTAGTGAAGTCACCCGCACGCTTGTTGTCGCAGATAAAGTAGAAAACCTGAAAATGGCGGTTCACAGCAACCATGCTCTGGCGGATGTCGCCATTGTTGACCCCCTGCTCACGTTATCAGTGCCACCCCACGTAACCGCCGACACCGGAGTGGATGCCCTGGTTCATGCCCTCGAAACCTACGTCTCGGTAAACACAACACCTTTTGCCGAAATTCTGGGCATTGAGGCAATCCGTCTGATTGCGGAAAACCTGCCCGCCGCTTATGCCAAGGGCGAAAATATCACCGCACGTTACAATATGTCGCTCGGGGCAACAGTCGCCGGAATGGCATTTTGCAGTGGCGGAGTGGGCGCGATACACGGCTTATCCAATATACTGGGCATCAAATATCATATGTCACACGGAAGGTCCAATGCGGTCATGCTGCCGTACATAGTTGATTACAATAAAATCGGCAACCTGAAGAAATTCGCCCGCGTGGCTCAGGCCATGGGAGAAAACACTGAAGGGCTTACACCATACCAGGCATCAGAAAGGCTTGTAGAAGCCTTATTCAAATTGCTGGAAATCGTCGACATCCCATGCCGACTACGCGATTACGGCGCCACCGAAGCTGATATCCCGTCACTCACGGAAGGAGGCATGAAAATAAGTCGCCTCTTCGTGCCCAATCCCAGGAACATGACCGAAGAGGATGTCAAGAACATCTATACCAGGGCGTTGTAAAGTTAAACCGCCAGAACTGTGACCGCCGTGTTATTACAGACAGCTTACGCCACGGGGTATCCCTTCCTGGCATAGGCAGCCAGGTCACGGTTTCCGGGTAGAAATCTGGCACTCCCCTGCTTCCGTCTGAGCTGTCCGTTTTCGATGAGCACCTCGCCACGCTGCATGGAAAATACCGTGGCGCCCGTCACCTGCTTGCCTTCGAAAAGGGTGAAGTCGGCATTGCCGTGCATTCCCGCCACGCTTATGGTGCGCGGCACCGCCGGGTCAAAAACAACTATATCCGCATCGGAACCTTCCTGAAGAACGCCCTTTTTCGGATAGAGGCCGAATATCTTGGCCGGGTTTTCACACATCGTCTGTACCAGACGCGTCAGGGTGATGCGCCCGTCATTCACGCCGTCGTGGTATACCACCTGAAGCATCGGCTCCACAGATGGAGCGCCAAATCGCGCTTCAAAGATGTTATTCGGCCTTGGCCTCGCTCCCGGACCGGTGACGAAATCTTTGGAAGCGCCACCCCACTCTTTTTGCTCCGCTTTGACACCGCAGGAATCGCTGCCCACCGTATCGATGGCATGGATGGCCAGGCCCCGCCAGATAGCCTCGTTGTCTTCCTTCTCCCTTAGAGGGGGACCTACTTTGCCCAGAGCTCCTCTCTCCAGCACGGCCTGGTTGGTCAGAGACAGATATTGCGGGCAGGTCTCACCGTATATACGCCGGCCCTCCTGCTTCATCTGCATCATTACTTCGGGCATTTCCCTGGCACTCAGATGCACGCAATAAAGAGGACAGTCAGTAAGCAGCGCATAGGTGGCCGCCCGCTGCACCGCGTCCACCTCCAGGATATTGGGCTGCGACGGCATGAAATACTCCCGGGAGACTTTGCCCTCAGCCGTGAACTTTTCCACAAGGTAGTCTATAGCATAGCCGTTCTCGGCGTGCACCATGGCCAGACCGCCCTCGGCTGCTGCTGCCGCCATAGCGTCCAGCATCTTGTCATCGGGCATCATCATGCCCCTTTTAGGGTACGTCATATAAACCTTGAAGGAAGGCACTCCCATCTTTATCAGCCTGGGAATTTCCGCCCTGACGTCATCTTCGGCCACGAACGTCCCGTGAATGGCGAAATCAAGGTAGGATATCCTCTCCCCTTCCTCAATCATTTTCTTTATGATTTCCGATGTCTTCCCGGATGTGCCCCACGCCGCCAGATTGCCGAAGAAGGGAATTATGGTGGTAACTCCGCCATAGGCCGCTGCCAGGGAAAAGGTGTCCATTTTGTCGGCATAGACCGGATGGTTGTGGGCATCAATGATGCCGGGAAACACATACTTTCCAGAAGCGTCAACCGTTTTCGGCGCTTCGAGATTTTCACCCACCTGCTGAATTATCCCGTCGCCCACCAGAACGTCCGCTCTGGTTATCCCCCGCCCGCTGACGACCAGGCCTCCCTCCACCACGCAATCAGCTTTTGCCATCGGATTACCTCCTTTGAACTGCTAATAAAAGAATCGGGTAAGCGCAGTTTAGTGAGCCTCGCTTATTTTGTCAAGCACGGG
>CBFDCY010000083.1:0-4611 GCA_965603425.1 uncultured Dehalococcoidia bacterium
CCCTCATCCACCACCCAGCGCCTCTTCAGCCAGATTGAGTTCGCCCGCCAGGCCTGCGAGATGGGACAGGCGGGCATTGTCTGCAAGGACCATACTTTGCCGACGGCTCCCTCCGTGCAGCTCACCCAGATAGTCGTGGATGAATGGGCGGAGGCACACAACAAGAAAAAGACGGAAGTCTTTGGCGGCGTGGTGCTCAATTACGCCGTTGGCGGACTGAACCCCGACGCGGTCGTGGCCAGCTACCGGGTGGGTGGCAAATTCATCTGGCTGCCCAACATGGACGCCGCCCACCATCGCAGCGTGACCCGCCACCCCAAAGGCGGCGGTATTTCCGTCATTGATGATAAAGGAAATGTTGTGCCGGAGATGAAGGAAATCCTGAAACTGATAGCGGAAACGGACATGGTGCTCAGCCTGTGCCATCAGAGCACGGCGGAGCGCTTCGCCATGGTCAGGGAAGCGGTGAAAATGGGCGTGGAACGCATAGAGATCGGCCATGTCAATTACCCGCTGACCATGATGACGCCGGAGCAGGCCAAGGAGCTGGCCGATATGGGCGCCTATATAGGTATATATGCCATGCACATGTCTCCGCCGGCTTTCGTCTGGGACGAGGCGATGGCCTTCTACAAAGCGGTCGGCCCGGAGAGAATCGTTCTCGGCTCCGATACCGGTCATATTGAGACCGGCCCTCCCTGGGAGCAGTTGAGAAAGCTGATTCTCGGCTTTCTGTTCCGCGGGGTACCTGATGAACACGTTAAAATAATGTGCCAGACCAACTCGCACGGTCTGCTGCACTGATATCAATAGATACCAAAAAATAAGTGGAGGTGAGGGCGATGGCGTTACAGGATAATTTACTGTTTCGGGAGAAACCGGAGTTAAGACAGCCATACCTGCTCTGCGGTATAAATGGCTGGGTGGATGGCGGGGAGGCGGCCACCAGCACTGTCCAGTACCTCATCAAAAAACTGCGTGCCAAAAAATTCGCGGAAATGCCCGTTGCCCGATACCACGTCTATCAGGTGCCGGGACAGCTAGCCCTCAGACCCCAGATAAAGATTGAGAACGGCCTGCTGAAAAAACACGTGCTGCCAAGCAACGAGTTCTTTTACTGGGTCAACACGAATTCAGACCATGACCTTATTCTCTACCAGGGCACGGAGCCCAACACCAACTGGGAAGAATATACGGAGAACATACTGAACCTCGCCAGGGACTTCAATGTCAGCAGAATATATATGCCGGGCGGCGTTCTGGACAAGACGCCTCACACCAGGGAAGCCGGCGTATTCTGCGCCTGCAGTTCCAAAGAGCTGCGGCAGGAGATGATGAAGTACGCCATGCAGTCGAGCAACTACGAGGGGCCGGGCAGCTTCAGCATCACCATGCTCCATATGTCGCAGAAGAGGAAAATGCCCTTCGTGAGCATTATCGCCCGGTCCACCTACTACCCCGAATTCAACGTCGTCATCCCGCGCAACCCAAAGGCAATAAAGGCGATTGTTCTCCGGCTGAACAGCCTGCTCCATCTAAACCTGGACATCTCCGACCTCGACCAGGAGGCCAATGAGCTGGAGGTAAAGCTCAACTTCATGGCGAGCCATAATCAGGAATTCCAGGCATATATCGAGGAACTGGAGAAGGAGTACGCCGAGGTTAAATACGAGGCGCCGCTCGACATCAGCGCGAATGAAGCGGTACTGCTGGCCGAAGAATTCCTGAAGGAGACGAGGGACGAATAGCCCCCTTCCGCCGGTATCTAGTAGCCCTCTTCGGCGGCGGCAATTATAGCCTTCAGGTTTTCCAGCGGGGTCTGCAGCGATATGGCACACTCCGGCCCGATGGAGTCAACGCCCGCTTCTATATTGTACCTGGCCTGCCGGTAGACATCGTCCGGTGTGCCCTGCAGCAGGGCCTCGACATTGCTGATGCCCCCCAGCATCGACATCTGCCCTCCCGCCGCTTCAACCGCCTTTTTGGGGTCATTCTGCCACTCGAAATGATAGCCGTCATAGCCCTCGGTGGCCATGTGCGGAATGCGGTCGAGACACTTGCCGCAGACATGCAGGATGGTCGGCCCGCCGATCTACGCCAGCATCCTCCGGTGCATTGGCACCAGAAAATCGGCGTAGGTCCGGGCGCTGACCATGGAGCCGGTGGCATGGTCGGGAAGCACCACGACATCGGCGCCGGCGCGCAGCTGGGCGTTGGCGATGGCAACGGTCACAGGCATGTATGCATCAAGGTATGCCCGCACCTGGTCGGGGTCGAGCCGCACCAGAATGAGGAATTCCTCAACGCCGACCGTATGATAAGCGATGGTCCACGGGCCCATCACCTTGCCGATAACTGCCACGCGGTCGCCGTACTCGCGGCGGAGCAATGAGATGGCATCGAGCACCACCTTTATGGATGGCTTTTCCAGTAAATTATCCGGAATGACAACATCCTCAGGGCTCTTGGACGGGTGCGTCATCGTTTCCGGCATCATATTGTCGTGGCCCCAGTTCACCTCGCAGCCGAGGGCGGCCGCCTCCTGCTGGACGCTGAACTCCGGCATGACGGTATCAAAGCCCAGAATCTCATGGCCGGCGGCGGCCAGTTCCGCCATGGCAACGGCATCGGTGTGGGCTTCGGGAAAATGGATGCCCACTTGGTTCATCAGTTCCACGCAGACAATCGACGTGGGATTGGAAACAGAGACGCGCTTGCCCCTGCGTCCGCCCATCAGGTTGGCCAGAAAACGCCGCCTCGGGGTCAGGTCCGGTTTTTCTATGCTGGTCTCAGTGGTCATCTTCCTCGCTCCTAAACTTTAACTGGCAGCCGGCCGTATTTATCGATTAGCTCAACGACCCTGCCGACACGGTTGATATCGCCGTCAAAGGGCAGGTTATCCCCCATCCCCACGATGAACCGGTACCCCGGGGCCATCTCCCGGAACATGTTCTTGATAAAGGCATCAAAGTCCTCGTCGCTATACATTGGCTCGAACAGTATCGACGGTATCCCGCCCCAGAGAGTAACCCCGTCGCCCAGCGTTTCCCGGAACTCCTTCATACTGACCAGGGTCTGCGGGGCGGGGGTAATGGCTTCGGCGACGTCAATGCCGGTCTCGCAGAACATGGGGTTCAGGCGCCGCATTTCGCCGTCGGTGTGCGCCATGACGAGGCGACCGTGGGAATGAAGGAATTCGCTCACCTCCTGAAACCAGGGAACGAAATACTTCCGGAACACCGGCGTCTGAATATCATCGCTCCAGTTGGCGCAGACATTGAAGATTTCCAGGTCGCACCCTATCGCCACCTTCAGCTTTCTTCTCTCCAGGTCTTTTACCGCTTCAATCAATTCCTCCACCCGCGCCGGGCGGTCGGCCAGCTCGTAGAAGAACAGCTCATAGCCTATGATTTCGCGCATGACGCGCTGCACCGGCGACCAGAGCCCGCCGGAGGCGGTCATCACCATGCCGTCCTCCCCGATCTCCTCGCGCAGCTTTTGATATGGCTCAAAGTTATCCACCGCCTCGGTGTGTTCCATGACGTACTTGAGCACCGGGTAGTCTTTCTCGCTCTTGAAGAGCTTTTCCATCTCATACTTTATCCAGGGCCCTTCGGAAGTGTCAAAGAGCTCCTTCTTGGCTACGGTGCCGACGGGCGTGCGGCACTCGGTGGTGATATAGGGCGGGTCGTTTGTTTCCACCACTTCCATATCGCGGTATTCTTCCTTCGTTACGGAAAAGAAGCGTGCCTGAGCGCCGGCGCCTTGGTCGCGCAGGATATCCGTCTGGCTCCAACCCTGGTATTTATCAGGGAGGGTGCCGTGGGCGGAGTGGTAGTTATACCAGACGTCAATGCGCGCCCCGAAAGGCAGCCTGTCCAGCTTTTCGCCCCGCGCCGCCGCCAGTATCTGCTGTTTTTTAGTCATGGCCATCCTGTCTTTGCCTTTGAAAATACTACTTTCCGACAAGCTCTCGACACACCGGCACCGCCCGGCCACCATCATGGGCGTAGCCATCGGCACCGATATAGTCGGCGTAGTCCTGCGTCACCGGTGCCCCGCCGACGACCACCTTAACGCCAGAACGCAGCCCCACCCCCTCCAGTGCCTTGATGACCTTGCCCATCAACGGCATGGTGGTGGTCAGCAGTGCCGACATCCCCAGGATATCGGGCTTCTTCTCTTTCACTTCGTCAATGAACTTCTGGGTCGACACGTTATTCCCGAGGTCAAAGACCTCGAAGCCGTTACCGCTGAGAAAGGTGGAGACCACGTTCTTGCCGATGTCATGCATGTCGCCCTCAACGGTGCCGATGACCACCTTGCCGATGGTCGGAATGCCGGTCTCCTCGAGGGCCGGCGCGAGTACCTCAAGGGCGGCCTTCATCGCCCGTGCTGCCATGAGCATATCGGGAAGAAAATATTCCCCGCTGGAAAATTTCTCTCCCACTGCGGCCATACCAGCCTGCAACCCCTGTGTAATGATGTCCTGCGGATTGGTGCCGCCGTCAAGCAATGTATTGGTCAACTCTATGGTCTTGTCGCGGTCACCCCCGTCAAGCGCTTGTGCCAGAAGAGACAAATCAGCCATCTAACCGACTCCTTTCTTCC
>CBFDCY010000084.1:0-4591 GCA_965603425.1 uncultured Dehalococcoidia bacterium
CACAGTACGTCAAATAAGTCGGCTTAATCTCAATTCAGGCCCAGCAGTGCCAGCGCGTCACGATGGATTATCTGCTCCAGAAGCTCCTGGGGAACCTCGGGAAGATTATGCTTCCTGATAAAGGCATTCATATTGCGCAGGTTATCCATCGCTTCCTGCGGCATGGTTATGGGATAATCAGAACCCAGGAACAGTTTATCCATCACCGCCCATTCGTAGGCCATGCGCAGGCCGTTGTAGAAGGACCAGGGCCGATAGAACCTGCCTGAAATATCAGCGTAGACGTGCGGGTGTTTTCGTATCACGACGAGGCAATCCTCCTGCCAGGGGTGGCCGATATGAGCCATGACGATGCGCAGCTCGGGAAAACGAATGGCAATTTCGTCCATCACCAGCGGGTGGGCGTAGCGGATGGGAGCATCGCGTATGGGGGAGGTTCCCTGGTGAAACATAATGGGCAGGTTTAACTCCTGGGCTTTGGTATAAACGCGAAGCGCGTTTTCTCCCATGGGGTCGAAGTTCTGATAATTCGGCCCCAGCTTCAGTCCGCGCAGCTTGAGGTCGTGGCAGGCTCTCTCCATTTCAGCAATCGCATCTGGCGCCTCCGGCCAGACAGACATGAAGCCGATGACTTTCTCCGGCGCCTGCGCCACCAGCGCTGCCGTGGCATCGTTGGCCTTCTTCGCGTCTTTCTCCCCGATGACGGCGGGGCGATCCGGGGGCATGGCAATACCGAAGGAGATAACCCGGTCCACCGGCTCCATTGCCTTGAAGAAATCGTGGTGAGTGGTGGTTATCCTGACCGGCCGGTCCGGCCGCATCTGTTTATTCACGATTTCCTCTCCCGCTGGCACCTCTGATACGTGGGTCGGCACGTGGGTGTGCACATCAACAATCATTGTTAGTACTCCTCCAAGTGTAATCCGGCGGCAGTTGTTCTGTGGTACATTCTACCATTAAGCTAAATTTTACACCTGCTTAAACCTGCAATGCCAGCATGAAGAAAGGGGAGCCGATACCGGCTCCCCCTGAATGAAGACGGGTTGGGGCAATTCAAGCGAAACCATTTACTGCGGTTGTGCCAGTGCCTCTTTTATCTTCTTGTAGGCATCTTCGGTAACCCAGGTCTGCCACGTGCTTTCCCAGTTCTCCAGGTAGTAGACGGCAGTTAGTGTGTAGTCTTGAACCTCGTTTTCCAAAGACCAGGAGGCCAATTTGTTGACGGCATCCAGGCCCATCTCCATTTTATCCATGACATCGACGAGCTCGGGAGCTTTATCGCGCAGCTGCGGGTGGATGCCCTTGTTGACGGGAAGGACCTCGTAGGCGCAGGCCTCGGCAAGTGGCCTCAGGCTCTTATCGGTTCTGGCGGCGGTTATCTTTTCCCAGACGGCCTCGTTGTAAGGAGGCTCCTCCAGGACATACCAGTCAAACGCGCCCATGATGGCCGTGGGTGCCCAGTAGTAACCGAAGACAGGGTCTCCCTTCTTCTGTGCGCCAACCAGGGCGGCGTCAAGGGCGCCGCCGCTGCCGGGGGCGATTATGTTGTAGTACTCGGTGAGGCCGTAGGCCTCAAATTTTACCTCGTTGATTTCCTCGCATTCCCAGCCGGGAATACAGCTGATAAAGACACCCTTGTCTGGGTCCTCCGGGTCCTTGAAGAGTTCCCAGTGGTCCTTCATATCGTAGACCGTCTTTATGTTGTACTCATCGGCCATCCACTGCGGGATAATCCAGACCTGCGGGCCGCCCTCGAAAACGGGGCCCATGTTCTCGATTTTGCCCTCGGCGATGGCCTCGTCGTAGACGTCCTGCCAGTTCTGCTCCCACATCTCTACCCAGAGGTCTACCTCACCTTCTGCCAAAGACACTGCTGCGATGGTCGTGTTCATCTCGATGGTCTCCACGGGGTAGCCATAGCCGTTCTCCGCGATATATTCGAAGACGGCGTTGATAATCCAGAGAGACTCCCACTGGGCGTCGGCGACTTTAATAGTAGGCTTCTCCTCGGGCGCGCAGCCCACCACCATGGTTACTACAAGTAAAAGTGCTGCCAGTATCAGTAACCCTCGTTTCCAGTATAACTTCATTCTCTAGTTTTCCCTCCTGAATATTGTATCTAAAGTTGTTCTAGCACAACTCGTCTGTTGCAAGAGCTAATTTTTACCTCTGAACTTCTCCACCTCCTTTCTGGTGTAATCTTCATTGCTACAAGTCGAGGCCAGTGCTATCTTGCCATAACTCCGCGTTCCTTCTTGGCAAACCCCTGGCTGATACGGTCCAGGATAATCGCGGTGAAGACGATGGCGATACCGCCGGTGAAGCCCCGGCCGACCTCAACACGGGCGATGCCGTTGAGGACCTCCGTCCCCAGCGTCTTGGTGCCTATCATGGAGGCGATAACAACCATGGCCAGAGCCATCATGATGGTCTGATTCAGTCCGGCGAGTATGGTCGGCATGGCCAGCGGTATCTGGATTTTGCGCAGCAACTGCCAGGCCGTAGCGCCGAAGGCTCTGCCGGCCTCGACCACGGCAGCATCTGCCTGCCGTATGCCCAGATTGGTGAGGCGTATGATGGGCGGAATGGCGTAAATGGTGGTGGCCATAACCGCCGGCGTTTTACCCAGCCCGAAAAGCATAAGTGCGGGGATGAGGTAGACGAAGCTCGGCATGGTCTGCATGCCGTCCAGGATGGGGCGGAGGATTTCGTCGAAGCGGTTGCTCCTTGCGGCGGCTATGCCCAGCGGTAGGCCAAAGACGACGCATATCAGGCTGGCGGCAAGGACGATGGCCAGGGTGCGCATGGTCAGGTCATATAAGCCTAAGAATGACATTACAAGGAGAAAGGCTACCGCGATGATGCCGAATTTCCAGCCCGCAGCGCGCCAGGCGATAAAGCCGATTAATATTATAAAGAACCACCAGGGAATAAGCAGCAAAAACTTTTCAAATGGTAGCAGAACTTGAAGAACTCCGGTGTTGATGGCCGAGAAAAACGGGTCCCAGTTGACCACGACCCAGTCAAGCACCCCGTCTATGAATTTAATTACTTCCCAACCGAAATCCCATTCTTCGGGGAAATCCAGCATCAGGTTTTATCCTTTCGTCTAACCAATGGTTGAATTGGGAGTCAAGCCAGCATTCTCAACATTGGTTCTGACTGGTTAGCGTTTCCCATTAGCACCGTTCTGGGCGCCATTGCCACCGGTAGCCTGGATTATGGCTGTTCTGGTGACCATTCCCTGCAAATGCCGCGCCTCATCGAGCACAGCCACCGGAATGTTACTCTCCGCCACCAGCTGCAGGCAGTGCTCGAGAGTTGCGTTGGGCAACGCAGTGGGACATTCCTGTTCGATTATTTCGACCGCTTTTACCGACCCTTTATTCTTGGTGTTAATGGCTTGTTCCTTGGTTAAGGCACCTTTGAATATGCCGCTGCCGTCCACTACGAAAGCAAAGTCGGATTCTTTCTTCTCCATTTCCTCGATGGCTGCCGCAACCGGTTGGTCTTCCGTGACGACTACCAGAGGTTCCTCCATGAAATTGCGGATCGGCAGCACTTTACCACGAGGCACATCTTTAACGAACGCGCGTACATAGTCACCCGATGGGTTGGTGACGATTTCCTCTGGGTTACCCATCTGGACTATCTCTCCATCCCGCATGATGGCGACACGGTCGCCCAGAGTGAGAGCTTCAAGAAGGTCGTGGGTGATGAAAATAACGGTCTTTTTCAACTGCTGGCGCAGATTTAAAAATTCTTCCTGCATCTGGCGGCGGATGAGGGGGTCAAGGGCACTGAAGGGCTCGTCCATCAGCAGGAACTCTGAACCTACTGCCAGGGCACGGGCAAAACCCACTCGCTGCTGCATGCCCCCGCTAAGCTCATTGAGGCGGCTCTTTTCCCAGCCTTTCAAGCCCACCAGTTCTATCGCCTCCTGGGATTTTTTGTACCGTGCCTCTTTACGCTCTCCTCGCACCTCAAGGCCGAAGGTAACATTGTCAAAAACCGAACGATGGGGGAGAAGGCCAAAATTCTGAAAAACCATACTTAAACGGTGCCGGCGCAGCTCCCTGAGTTCCAGGTCATTCATCTTGGCAATATCGGTATCATCAATGTAGATAGAACCCTTGGTCGGTTCCATGAGGCGATTGATGCAGCGCACCAGGGTGGACTTGCCGCTTCCGGAAAGCCCCATAACAACGAAGACTTCGTTTTCCTGGACTTCGAAGGAGACGTCCCGGATGGCGATAACGTGGCCGGTCTTTTCCATAAGCTCCTGCTTGGAGGCACCGTTTTCGATTAAATCAAATACGCTCTCCGGGTTGGGCCCGAAGATTTTCCATACCTCTTTGCAACGTATCTTATGGTTTTTATCAGCCATAGCAATGCTAAATCATTTATAAAAGGGGACCAAAAAAGAAGGAAGTGACAGGGGAAACCGCTCAGCCGAGTGCAATGAAGCTACTATTACAGCCCGTCGGTGGGAATTTTACATAACCTCCTAGCAAGTATCTTTTAGCTTCATATTGTACTTCAGAGCCCGGAAAACTAGTGTACTTTAGCAGACAAAAAATGATAAGTCAAA
>CBFDCY010000085.1:0-4535 GCA_965603425.1 uncultured Dehalococcoidia bacterium
AGCGCTGCCATACGGGATGGCAGGTTTTTCTCCTTTCTTGAGGAGAGTATGGAAAAGATAAAATCGTTCGATGTAAATAGTCTGGAAGAGACTGTCTTTCAGACAGTCAGCATCAAGGCGGCAGTGGTGGCTGAGGACGAGCGTGATATGGGGCTGAGGCATATTTTGAATTACGGCCATACCATTGGACATGCCGTTGAGTCGGTCTCCGATTTCAGGATAAAGCATGGAAATGCGGTGGCCATCGGGATGGTGGCAGCGGCACGATTGTCCCATCGGCTGGGAATGCTTGACGGGGGTGAGGTAAAAAAGCTGCGGCAATTGATAACGCGGGCCGGCCTGCCCGCGGAGATTCCCGACCTCGGGATTGAGGAGATAATGCAGGCCATGCAGCATGATAAAAAAGTCCGGGAAGGCAGGGTGGAGTTCGTCCTGCTGAAATCAATCGGGGATACCGTCGTCACTGACGATGTTTCCCCGTCCTTAATCAGAGAGGTTTTAGCGGAAAATGAATAGACCCGGAATCTGCGCTTCCATAGTAAATAGCAACCTTGAAAACATCGAGCGTATTGCGCCGCTGGTTGATTTATTTGAAGTACGAATCGACCTGATTGGCCCTGATTGGCGAAAGGTCGCCGGGCAGCTCGGGAAACCCTGGGTTGCCTGCAATCGTAAATCGGATGAAGGGGGGACCTGGGATGGTAGTGAGGAGGAAAGGGTTGCCGGGCTACTCAGCGCTCTGGAACTGGGTGCGGCGATAGTCGATATTGAGCTAAGTACCGAAAATCTCTATGACGTCGTGACGCGAATTAAAAGGCAGGCGGAATGCCTGATTTCTTTTCACCACCTGGAAGAGACGCCGCCTTTTAATACGATGAGGGAAATAGTGCGGAGGCAGTTTGCCGCCGGGGCTGACATCGTTAAGGTGGTTACCACCGCCCGGAAGTTCGAGGACAACGTGAGCACCATGCAGCTTATTCGGGAATTTCCGGGCAAAAGAGTGGTTGCGTTTGCCATGGGACCGCTTGGCCTGATGAGTCGACTTCTCTGCCCGCTCGCGGGTGGCGATTTTATCTATGCTTCCGTTGAACCGGGTGGGGAGGCGGCACCGGGGCAGATGACGGCGGAAGAAATGAGGCAGATATACGAAATGGTGAGGGGATGAACCAGATAACCGGTAAAACCATGATTTGTGGGATAATCGGCGACCCCGTTGAGCACAGTATGTCGCCGGTGATGCATAACGCTGCCTTCGAAGCGCTGGGACTCGACTATGTCTACCTGCCGTTTCACGTGCGGGGAGAGGAATTAAAAGAGGCGATAAACGGTATGCGGGCATTGAATATAGCTGGCCTGAACGTGACCATACCGCATAAGATGGCGGTGATACCGTTTCTTGATAAACTGGACCCGCTGGCGGAGAGGATGGGGGCGGTGAACACCATCGCCAATGAGAACGGAGAGCTCACTGGCTGCAATACCGATGCCTTCGGTTTTCTGCCGGCACTGCGGTCGCAGGGCGTTGAGCCGGATGGTAAAAGCATCGTCATACTGGGCGCCGGTGGCGCCGCGAAGGGAATCTCCTTTATCCTTGCCGGGGCAGGTGCCCGCCTGGTCATTCTGAACCGCACTCTCTCCAGGGCCGAGGAGCTGGCATCCCAGGTTGCGCAGTACTATCACCGGAAAATAGAAGCGATGATACTCAACGAGGCGAATCTGAAAAGAGCGTTTGAAAAGGCCGATGTCTTGGTGAATACCACCAGCGTGGGCATGGTTCCCGATGTCGACCTGACCCCGGTGCCGGGCAATCTGCTCGATTCCCGTCTGGCGGTTTCTGATATCGTTTACAATCCGCTGGAAACAAGACTGCTCCGGGAGGCGAAGGCGGCCGGTGCCCGCACCATCAACGGACTGGATATGCTGGTGTGGCAGGGTGTGCTGGCTTTCGAGAAATGGACCGGCCAGAAAGCGCCATTCGAAATCATGAAACAGGCAGCCCTGAAGGCTTTGAGAAATGAAAAGTAACATCGCCCTCGTTGGTTTTATGGGAACGGGAAAGACGGACGTGGGCAGGTTGCTGGCCGAGAAGCTGGGCAAAGATTTTATCGAGCTGGACGAACTTATCGAGCAGAGGGCGGGGAAGGCCATTCCCGAAATCTTCCAGCAGGACGGGGAAATAGCTTTCCGCGAGCTTGAAATTGAGGCAACCCGGGAGGCGGCAGCGAAGAAAAATGCGGTGATTGCCTGCGGCGGCGGCGTTGTCCTGAATCAGATAAACGTTGACCGGCTGAGAGAGCACGGCGGGATTGTTTATCTGACGGCATCGCCGGAGGCGATTCTGCAGAGGACATCGTCGGATACAGATGAAAGACCGTTGCTGGTAGCAGAGGACAAGGCATCCAAAGTGGAGAAGCTCTTGAACTTCCGGCGGCCGTTCTACGAGCGTGCCGCCGACATAACCGTGAACACTTCCGAACTGGACGTGGCAGGTGTGGCCGGGCAGATAATAAGCGAATTGAGCGAACATGAGAGTAACGATTGAAAAAAGCGATATAAAAGGTAAAGTGATCGCACCTCCATCCAAGAGCTACACGATAAGAGGTCTGATGTGCGCGGCACTGGCTCGTGGTGAAAGCGAGATAGTGCATCCTTTGTACGCGGATGATACGGAAGCGGCGGTCAGGGTGCTGAGCGACATCGGTGTGGGCGTTGAGCAGTCGAAAGACCTCTGGCGAATCAGCGGTGGCGACCTTCGCCAGCCTGATGCCGACCTGTACTGCGGGGATTCGGCAGCGACGTTGAGGTTCATAACGGCCATTGGTTCGATAGTACCGGGGAGGTGCCGCTTGACGGCGGGCGCTTCGCTGGCCAGGAGACCGGTCGGGCCGCTGATGGAGGCGCTGCGGAGGCTAGGCGTGGATTGTTCTTCGGATAACGGCCTGGCGCCGGTGGTGGTCAACGGGGGGAGGTTGAATGGTGGGGAGACCGAACTGCCCGGCGATGTCAGCTCCCAGTTCCTCTCGGCGCTGCTGCTGGTATCGCCGTTTGCCGAAGAAGGAATGCGTATCAGACTGACCACACCTCTGGAATCAAAGCCGTATGTAGCCATGACCATCGACAGCATGACAAGGTTTGGCATAAATGTAACCGCCTCAGCCGGGACGGATGATTTCTATACGGCGAAGCAGACATATCAACCAACCAGCTATGAAATGGAAGGCGACTGGTCGTCAGCCTCTTATTTGCTGGCGCTGGGCGCGGTTATGGAGGAGATGGAGGTGGAGAACCTGAACTCGCAGAGTCTGCAGAGCGATAGGGCCATGCTGGACTTCCTGCGCCAGATGGACGCGGATGTTGAGGTTTCACCCGGAGCCATCAAGGTCAGGGGTTCAAAACTGAAAGCGCTGCGCGCCGATTTGTCCGACTGTATTGACCTGCTCCCCACCGTGGCCGTTCTGGCGGCGGTGGCCGAGGGAGCCAGCGAGTTTGAGGGCATCGGCCGGGCGAGGCTAAAAGAATCCAATCGTGTGGCGGCCGTCCGGGAAGGACTGGAACGGATGGGGGTAAATGTTGCCGAGGAAGCGAATAGAATGACAATCACAGGTTCGAGCCTGAAAAGTGCGGTCGTTGACAGCCATGATGACCACCGTATTGCCATGGCCTTCAGCATCCTGGGGGTGCTGGCGGGTAATACCACCATAAACGGCGCAGAATGCGTCAACAAGACATTTCCCGAATTCTGGGATATACTAAAAAGCATTGGGGGAAGATTGAACATAGATGGGTAACAGCCTGGGAAAGATTTTTAATGTCACCAGCTTTGGTGAGAGCCACGGCAACTGCATGGGGATAGTGGTTGACGGCTGCCCAGCGGGGCTGCCCATCATCGAGGCGGATATCCAGCAGGAGGTGGAGCGGAGGCGACCCGGTGGCGCCGGCACCACGGAACGGTGGGAGCCGGACAAGGTGGAAATTATCTCCGGCGTATATGACGGGAATACCACCGGTGCGCCTATCTCCATGCTCTCCTGGAACAAAGATATGGACTCCGGCGTCTATAAGAAAAATCGGTTTGCCCTGCGTCCCGGTCATGCCGACTACACCGCTTTCGTGAAGTACGGTGGATTCAACGACTTTCGTGGCGGGGGCAGGTTCTCGGGAAGAATAACTCTGGCCTATGTCATGGCTGGCGCAATCGCTAAAAAGTTAATCGGCCGCCTGGGCATCGATGTCTTTGCGCACGTCGTTGAGATTGGCGGCGTCAAAGCGCGGCCGCAGGAACTGGCAGCCATTAAGGAAAATGCCGGTAAAAACCCGCTGTGGTGTGCTGACCATGAGGCTGCCGACAGTATGGCGCGGTTAATCGAACAGGCGAAGCAGGAGAAAGACAGTCTGGGCGGGATTATCGAGGGCATAGCCGTGAATTTACCGGCAGGGCTGGGTGAGCCCGTCTTCGATAATTTCGACGGGGAACTATCCAAGTCCCTGTTCGCCATTCCGGCGGTCAAAGGAGTGGAGTTCGGTGCCGGTTTCGC
>CBFDCY010000086.1:0-4450 GCA_965603425.1 uncultured Dehalococcoidia bacterium
AGGCCAGACGGGGTATTTATGATGCGGTAATCACCCTGCGGTGGCCCGGTTTTCACTTTCACCGCTGGTGCCTCAGCCCCGGATTCAATCCCGGGCAGCCGGTCGTGCAGCCTGGCAAATTCGAGCTCACGGAAAAGCTCGCTGACCTCCCCATGGTCATACTGATTTGCCTGGCAGTCAGCAAGGCTCAGTTCAACCGGCGCCCTGGTGACGATGGTCGCTAGTTCTTTGCTCTGGCGTGCCGATTCTTCATTCTGGCGCAGTATCTCCTGGAGTCTGGGAGGCGTTACCTCTTCGATGTGGTCGTAAATGTTTTCCACGGTGCCGAACTGCTGGAGCAGTTTAACGGCCGTTTTCGCACCCACGCCGGGGACGCCGGGAATATTATCCGACGGGTCGCCGGCCAGGCCCTTGAGGTCGGCAATCTGCTCGGGCTCTACTCCGTATCGATTGCTGACCGATGACTCGTCGTACAGTGTGGTATCGCTGAAAGACCGGCCCGGCTTCGGGTAGAGCACCTTCACATTAGGGGAGATAAGCTGCATGGTATCGGCATCACCGGTAACGATAACCGTGTCGACGTCCTGCTGGCTGGCCTGGTAGCTGAGCGTTCCCAGTATATCATCGGCTTCATAGCCGTCAAGTTCAAAAATGGGAATGCGGAAGGCTTCGACCATCTGCCGTACCCGGCCCAGCTGACTGATGAGTTCGGGAGGGGCCGGGGGTCGGTGTGCCTTGTACTGGTCAAAAAGCTGGTGGCGGAAGGTGGGGCCTTTTTTATCAAAGGCGATGGCGCAATGGGTAGGCTTGAGGTCGTTCAGGGTCTTAATCAGCATCTGGGTAAAGCCGTAGACAGCACTGACAACCTCGCCGGTCTTGCTTACGGTCAGTCGCACCGGCGACCGACTTGTCTGGAAGGCGTGGTAAGCGCGGTGGATGATAGCATTGCCATCAAACAGAACGAGGAGCGGCTTTTCCATAGTTAAATTATAGCAGAGCGAGGAGTGGGAAAGAAGGGATGGGGAGAGTTCAGGCTTCCTCAGTCGGTTGCAGGAGCTTCTCCTCCTGGTAGCGCTGCTGGATATATTTATAGATGGCAACACCGGTGGCGGTCAACGGTCCGGCCAGCAGGAGTCCCCAGAAGCCGGCAAGGTAAGCACCAAGGACAAGCATGAAAATCATCAGCGCGGGGTGGATGCGCAGATAGCCGCCCTGAACACGAGGCACCAGCAGGCCGTTCTCCAGTAACTGGACAGACAGGAAAAGGACGATTACCCAGATTACCTTGTCCGGAGCCATGGCCAGGGCTATAATCGCCACTGCGGCGCCGCTTATCCAGGGTCCGAGCGTCGGGATGAGTTCTCCGATACCAGCCAGAATTGCCAGTACGGGGGCAAACGGTATTTTCAGAATGAGCAGGCCGATGAAAATCAGATATCCCACAATCAGACCGAGCATCAACTGGGCGCGAATGTAGCGACCGAGAACCCTTTCGATTATGCTGACCAGGTTCCTGACGTGCTCGGCAATTCCAGGGGTGAATGCAGAATAAGCGTTAGCTTTTATTTTATCGGAATCCTTCAGGGCGTAGAAGAGGAACAGCGGTAAAGCCGCCAGACCAAACACGAGGCTGAAAGTTTCCGGCGCAAAGGAGATGCCTTTGACCAGGGCATCACGAATGGCGTTACCCATGGCCACGCCGGCTTCCAGAAGCGCTCTGTCCACCTCGGCGCGGATATCCGGCGGGAACTGCTCCCTTATGACTTCAAGCCATTCGGTGATTTGATAAAGGCTTTGACTGATGAAGTAAGGGGCACCGGTGGCCAGGTTCAGGGAAGCATCGATGACAGCGGTAGCAATTGCATAGAAGAAAACAGCCAGAAGCAAAAGAAGAATGAAAAAGATGATGAGAATGGACAGGACACGTTTGAATCCCTGCCATCTTCCCGGTTTGGGAAACTTCGCTTCCATCCAGGTAATAATCGGAGACAACAGGTAAGCAAACACCAGCCCGAGAGCAAATGGAAATATAACCGTTCTCAGAAGGTAAAGGACCCAGAGAAATATGACCGTGCCAACGGCTAGAACCACCAGTCGCCAGTGTCGGCTGAAGAAATGACTCATTGCAGATACAGTTCCCCCGCTAACTTACCGGAGATAAGTTCAGGAATCAGATACAATATGAAACTGTGGAGCCGGTTGGTTATTCGCCTGGTTTTTTTCTGCCCAATTTCTCTTCGACGCGGTGTTCAGCGGTGAGAGCGGCTTCCTTGGCCTTGTCCGCAGCTTCTTTCGCCTTCTCGGCAGCGGTTTCGGCCTTTTCTTTCAGCATAGCCCGGGTTTCCTTACCCGGCTGAGGTGCGTATAAGAAGCCAACGGCCACGCCAATGACAGCACCTAGAAGAAACCCGATAGCGAAACTGGCACCAGTATCTTTTTCAGCCATCTCTACCTCCTTATTTTCTTCTGGTAAATCCACTGAACAGGCCAACTGCCTGCCGCACACCCTGAACAAAGGCAGCCAGCTTTGCCAGTGGTCTCGACACCTCTTCCTCTACAGTTGTGGAAATGTTCTCAACCCGTTTGGCGGTAGACTTTACCGAGTCCAGTATCGGCCTCAGCTTGCGATACAGCATAAAGGCCAGAACGCCAACAGAAATGACGACAATGGTAACGCCAAAGCCAAGGATTACTATCGCCAGGTCACGGAACCATTCAATACCCACCGGTTCTCACCTCCGTTGATAACAGATTGCCATAACATTGTAGCCATCTTGTCAAGCAATGTAAAGAGATAACCGGCTAAAAATCGCTCAGTGGTGCTCTGACGAGGGGTTTGAGGAATGAGGTATCGTTGTGCCTGGTGAGAATAAACTGCTCGTCCTGGTAGGTTAAAATAGAGATGCCGCAGGTATCCTGTCTGATTTTCCAGAAACGGCTGTTGTCCAGCCCCAGCATTGTACAGAGCATGACTTTGTTCACCACGCGGTGACCGACGATTAATATAGTACCGTGGTGACTTGCTATAAGCTTGTTTTTGAATCGGATAACTCTTCTGGAAACATCTTCCAGGCTCTCACCACCGGGCATACTGACCTGCTCCGGATGGTTTATCCACTTGGTGTACAGGTCTTTGTATTTCTCCTTTATCTCCTCATGCGACAGCCCCTGCCACTGGCCGAAGTCGAAATCGATTAGGTCGGGATCAGCATTTACTTTCATTTTATGAGGTCGGGCGATGGTTTCGGCAGTATTGTGCGCCCGTTTCAGGGGACTGGAGTAAATGGCTTCTATCTTTGACGTGCTTAAATATTCGGCCAGCAGTTTTGCCTGTTTCACTCCCGTTTCGCTTAGGTCGATGTCAATCCGGCCCCGGAATACCTCGGCCACGTTCCATTCCGTTTCACCGTGTCTGGCAAGTATAATCTCAGCCATTGTTCGTCTCCTGGGCCCAACGCATATTAGACACGATGCGTAAAATGTGTCAAGAAATCGACTCAAAATAACTTTCGATTAAACATTTTTTCGTGATATACTGTAGGGCAAGGTGGGGAGGATGTATTGAAGGGTAAAGACTTACTTTCCATAGCTGACCTGAACCGCGAGGACATACCGTTACTAATCTCCCGCGCCATTGAGCTGAAAGAGGAAGGCTGGCGTCATTCCCTCAGTGAAAAGGTACTAGCTCTGGTATTTGAAAAGCCGTCGTTGCGGACGCGGGTGAGTTTTGAGATGGCCATGCGACAGATGGGTGGCTCTGCCATCTACCTCTCTCCCGCAGAGGTCGGCCTGGGGAAAAGGGAACCGGTGCCGGATGTAGCCCGAGTTCTTTCCCGGTACGTGGATGCCATTGCTGCCCGCACCTTCTCACATGAAACGCTGGAGCTGCTGGCCCAGTACGCGGATGTACCGGTAATCAACGTCCTGTCCGATCTGGAACACCCCTGTCAGGCGCTGGCGGATTTGCTTACCATTCATGAAAAGAAGGGCGAACTGGAAGGATTGACCCTGGCTTACGTGGGCGACGGCAACAATGTGGCAAACAGCCTCATGCTGGCGTCAGCACTGGCCGGAATTCATTTCCGGATTGCCTCGCCGGCGGGTTATCAGATACGTGACGACTTGCTGGAACTGGCGCGGAGCTATGCCATGGAGAGCGGCACCGAAATCCTGTGCACCGAGGACCCGCGTCAGGCGGTCAATGAGGCTGACATCGTTTATACGGATGCATGGACGAGCATGGGACAGGAAGACGAGAGCGAGAAGCGGCGCCGGGCGTTCGCTGGATACCAGATAGACGATGAACTTCTGGCGCAGGCAGAAGAAGGCGCTATACTTATGCACCCTTTACCCGCCCACCATGGAGAGGAAGTGGCAAGAGGTGTCCTCGACAGTCCGCAGTCCGTGGTCTTTGACCAGGCGGAGAACCGGATGCATTTGCAGAAGGCGT
>CBFDCY010000087.1:0-4396 GCA_965603425.1 uncultured Dehalococcoidia bacterium
CGGTACTCCTTTATCTTTTTCATCAACTTCGGTATCACTTCGTAGAGGTCACCGATTATTCCATAGTCTGCAATGCGAAAGATAGGGGCTGACGGGTCTGTGTTAATCGCAATTATAGTTTGGGACGACCCCATACCGGCCAGGTGCTGCGGGCTTCCGGAAATCCCACAGGCGATGTATACTTTGGGGTTCACCGTGGTCCCACTGAATCCAACTTGATGCTCTCTCCCTATCCAGCCGTTATCCACCGGGGGCCGACTGGAACCCAGGGCGGCTCCAAGAACCTCAGCCAGTTCCGAAAGGAGCGAATAATCGTCTGCCTTCTTCAGGCCGGAGCCTCCGGAAACGAGTATTTCAGCATCAGCCAGATTAACGTCTGCCGATTTCTTATTATGAACGAAGGACAGCAAAGAAGGTACAATTTCGGCCGCTCTCTTGATTATTTCCCCTTTTCTGCCAGTATCCCGCACGGCTCTGGGCATCACTTTGTACCTGACTGTCGCCATCTGTGGCCTTGTCCGCGTCTTGATATGAGCCAGAACATTACCACTAAAAGCCGGCCTGATTTGTACCAGATTACCGTGTTTATCAACGTCCAGGCCAGTGCAGTCAGCGGTTAAGCCGGTACCGAGCGCGGCCGCCACCCTGCTTCCCAGTGAGCGACCCCAGTATGTGGCCCCCAAGAGGAATATATCAGGCTGCACCTCCCTGACCAGCCTGACAATGTTATGCTTGTAGTTCAATAAATCGCAGTCATTGAATACTGGATGGTCAAAAAGGTACACTCTTTCCGCCCCGTAAAATATGAGTTCCCTGGCATGGGTCTCCACTCCGTTGCCCAGCAGGACGGCGGTGAGTGCGCATCGTTTTTTATCGGCCAGCTCTCTTCCTTTGCCCAGCAACTCATATGATACGGGATTAATGACGCCTTCTCGCTGCTCGACAAAAACCAGTAGCTCTCCGTCGTCACTCATGATATATCACCAGCACCATTGTTCGGACTCACCAGATGGCAAATGCGCTCTGATACCTCGTTTACGGCCTCATCAGACGCCTGCCGGAAGATTTTGCCTTTCCTCCCCTCATCCGAAGGGACTATAACCCTGTAGACCTTTGTCGGTGAGCCCTGTACGCCAAATAGCGTCACGTCAGCGTTTTCGGAGAGTACGGCAGCGCCCATCATCTGTACCGCCACTAGCCTCGCTCTGGCTCTATCCCGGAATGTCGGCAGCCTGGGAGTATTTATATCCTTGGTTACCGTAATCAATACTGGAAAGGGGGCTTCGAAAGTGCAGCGCTCCATTCCGATATCGCAGGTAGCGATTACGTTTTCACGGGTAACATTTACCTCGTAGGCACAGGCTATGTGTGGTATGTTCAAATGCTCCGCAACCTCAGGGCCGACCTGGCCGGTATCCCCATCAACCGTCTTTTCACCACACAGAATAAGGTCGAAGTGACCCAACTGCCTGATTGCGCTCGCAATTGTGTATGATGTGGCCAGAGTATCGGCTCCGGCAAATTTCCTGTCTTCCAGCAGGAATGCGCTATCCGCGCCTCTGGCAAGAGTATCTTTGAGAGCCGATTCCGTGCGCCGGGGGCCCATGCTTAAAACAAAAACTTGCCCCCCCAGCTCCTCTTTGATTCGAACGGCAGCTTCAAGAGCATTAAGGTCAAATGGATTTATTTCGAGGTCGGCTGAACTGCGGTCTACTCTTCCCCGGTCAACATCGAACCGTACCCTGGACATGTCCGGTACGTATTTTACCAGCACGATAATTACCAAGAGCTATTCCCCTGCAAGAATTTATCTCCCTCCCGTAGTTGCGATATTACATTATACGACATCATCTGAGCAATTGCGCCGCTCCTCTTTAAATCGCCCGAACAAACATTCTGCATACGTGCAACATCTTCACCCGATATCGTCATTTACACCCTGAATAATTGTGAGTATAATGCCGGTACAGGCATTCAGTGGAAACCAAGAAGAATGAACTTAAATAAATGTACGGGCTGTCGTTCCTGCGAACTTGCTTGTTCATTTCACAAGGTAAAAAGCTTTGATCCGGCACAATCATCCATACAGGTGTGCCGGGATAACAGCAGTGGTCTCATGTCAGTGGTTCTGGATAACCATTGCGACCTCTGTGCTGACGAAGAGAAGCCTTTATGCATCTGCTTCTGTGCACCTGACGCCTTAAATCTGTCTATTCTCAATGAGCTGAAAAGAAACGCGGGGCAAAACAGTTTGTAATGGAAACATTCGGTTGGGCAGGAAAAATATTACGAGTTGATTTATCTACCGGCAAAATAGCGGTCGAGCCAACCAGACCCTACGCAGACCAAATAATTGGTGGGCGAGGCGTTGGGCAGTGGATTCTTTTTCATGAACTTGACCCATCCACAGAGCCCATGAGTGCCGACAATAAGCTGATACTCAGTGCAGGGCCATTAGTTGGAACACTGGCACCGGGAGCAGACCGCCTCAGCGTAGATTTTAAAAACCCGCAGACAGGTGGGGTAGGTTCAGCCAATGCTGGCGGACACTTTGCCCCTGAATTGAAGTTTGCCGGTTTCGATGCTGTAGTGATTGAGGGACAAGCTGCGAAACCAGTTTTCTTATCCATAAATAATGATGAAGTAAAAATCTTGGATGCATCTACTATCTGGGGTAAAACCACATGGGAAACAGAGGATTTACTGCGTAAACGCGCGGGCGATAAGCGGCTAAGGGTTGCTTCCATTGGACCGGCCGGTGAGAATCTGGTTTCAGGGTCTTGTCTGATTGTCGACAGGGGCAGAAGCGCAGGAAGGGGTGGCTCTGGGGCAGTGCTGGGCGCAAAGAAGCTGAAAGCAATAGCTGTCCGAGGCAGACATCCGATTAAGGTTCAAGCCCCTGACGTCTTTATTGAGCAAACCAAGATATGCTGGCGTAAATTGGCCGCATCTTCTGCAATGAATGTTCTTCGAGAAAACGGTACTCTCGGAGTTTCAGCACCAAAACACGTACGTAATGGCCAGTTTGAAGATTGGCCCGCTGAGAGATTCGACAGAATAAGATGGCCGGTATGGGACAAATTTGAAATTTCAAGACTGGCCTGCTTTAACTGCCCCGTGAACTGCAGCCATTTTTACAAAATAGCCGAAGGCCCTTATGCGGAGTTTGCCGGCGAAGGCGTTGAAGCAAACACCATCAGAGCTTTTGGAACCAATCTGGAAATCGACTACCCACCGGCCATATTTAAACTGAGTGCCCTGTGTAACCAACTGGGAATAGATATCGACTTTGCTGGTGCTGTTCTGGGCTGGGCTTTTGAAAGCTATCAGCGCGGTCTAGTAAACGATAAAGACACCAATGGGCTTGAACTTGATTGGGGTAATTACAAAGCCGCAATCCAGCTTCTGGAGGATATAACTTACCGGCGAGGATGGGGCGAAGTCTTAGCTGAAGGAGTCAGGAAGGCTGCAAAAGCCCTGGGTAAAGGGTCGGCAGAGTGGGCACTTCATATAAAGGGTGCTGATATAAACGAATCAGGGATGCGCCACGACAAAGCCTGGGCGTTAGGTATCGCAATCGCCAACCGCGGAGGTGGACATTTAGAAGGTGCCCCTTTATTGCTGAGATTAAATGCCTCCATCGCCCCGGACATTTCCAATAGATTGTTCGGGGTTACTGATGTTGGTCCCATAAATAGCTATGAACATAAGGAAAAGATGGTATTCTGGCAACAGCGGTTGAAGGGGGCCTTCGATGCACTTGGCATCTGCTATCTATTAAGTCAGTGGTATGGACTGGACGCCCTTGGGGTTGATGACCTCGTTCCGCTTTTCGAATCAGCAACCGGTAGAAATACTTCAACCGAAGAATTGATGCTTTATGGCCAGCGCATTCACAATATTGAAAAGGCATTTAATACCCTCCACACCGATATCAGCAAGAAGGATGATTATCCCCCGGCCAGGTTTATGCGGGAGAGAATTGAATCGGGGCCATTTGCCGGAGAGGTAATCCATGAAGAGGAGTGGGATAACCTGCTAAGCAACTACTATGCAATCCAGGGCTGGAATCCAGAAACCGGTTTGCAGCCGGACTTAATGCTTCGCGGACTTGGCCTCGACAGCGTTGCTGAAAAGTTACTGAGACACGGCAGAATACAACAATGACTTCTGTCTGCCTCGCAGAAATCAAGGATGCACACCCAAGTTCGTTTGTGGTACAATTTTGTAAGCGTAATCGTCAGGAGACAAGCAGAACCCAAGAGCTGAAACAAAACAGCCGCTCCTTAAGTAGCATGAGCATGGATTCAAGTCTCTCCAGAGACGCTACTTTATTTTTACATGGAGGTAGTTTATCGTGAAGGTTACTGACGCCATCGCCGAGATTCTCAAACGT
>CBFDCY010000088.1:0-4387 GCA_965603425.1 uncultured Dehalococcoidia bacterium
ACGGTGGCAAAAAACTCGCGAATCGGCGTAAACGTACCGGTATAGGTAGCCGGATTGCTCCGCGGCGTCCGGCCAATCGGCGACTGGTCAATATTGACCACCTTATCGAGATGCTCCATACCAATGATTTCATCACAGTCTCCAGCCCTCTCCCGAGAACGATAGAAAACCTGCGCCAGCTTCCGGTATAATATCTCGTCAATCAGGGTGCTTTTGCCACTGCCAGAGACACCGGTAATGCAGACAAACTTGCCCAGCGGGATATGGACATCTATGCCTTTCAGGTTATTCTGCCTTGCCCCCCTGACCACGATTTCACCGCCGTTACCGGGGCGTCGCCTGTCGGGCAATGGAATCTGCTTCGTGCCGCTGAGATACTGACCGGTGATGGATTCCTGGCTGGTCAGAATATCCCCCAGGGTGCCCGTGGCCACAATCCAGCCACCGTGCTCGCCGGCACCGGGGCCCATATCGATAATGTGGTCGGCGGCACGCATCATGGCTTCATCGTGCTCAACAATCAATATCGTGTTGCCCAGGTCCCGCAAACGTTTCATCGTGTTGATAAGACGGGCGTCATCTGCCGGGTGCAGCCCCACAGTGGGCTCATCGCAGATGTAGAGCACGCCCATAAGCCCGCTGCCAATCTGTGTGGCCAGCCGAATCCGCTGCGCCTCGCCACCGCTCAACGTCGCCGAGGCGCGGTCAACGGTCAGGTATTCCAGTCCTACATCCTTCAGAAAGCCCAGTCGTGACTGAATCTCTTTAAGTATCTCCCGGGCTATCATTTTTTCCCGCTCACTTAGCACCTCGTCGCCAATTTCGGTTATCCATTCCAGTTCGTGCACCACGGACATTTCACTGACGTCCGTAATATTCCTGCCGCCGATGGTCACCGCCAGCGACTCCGGTTTCAGCCGTTTGCCCTGACAAACGGGACAGGGCGTGGAAACCATATAGCGTTCAATATCCGCCCGCGAGTTTTCCGACTCGGTATCACGGTGGAGGCGCTCCATCCTGGGAATAACGCCCTCAAAACCGCTGAAATACTCCCTGACCCGCCCGAAGCGACTCCGGTAACGGTACCAGTCTCCCTCTTCACCGTACAGCAACAATTTCAGCTGTTTCTCCTCAAGGTCCTTGACCGGAGTGTTCAGAGAGAAACCGTACTGTTTCGCCAGAGAATCGAGCTGATAGAAGTACCAGGATTGAAACTGCCAGGGACGAATTGCCCCCCCGGCGATGGATAGCTCTTTATTGGGTATGACCAGGTCCGGTTCGATTTCAAGCTTGACCCCCAGACCGGTACATTCGGGGCAGGCACCATGCGGGCTGTTGAAGCTGAAGCTGCGCGGTGTTATCTCACCGAGGCTGATGCCGTCATAGACACAGGCAAAATGCTCGGAGAAGAGCAGCTCCTCACCATCTATAATATAAACCAGCACCATCCCGGCACCAAGCTTGAGGGCCGTCTCTACCGAATCGGCAATCCTCTGCCTCTCTCCCTGCCCGACCACCAGACGGTCGACCACCGCCTCAATGGAGTGCTTCTTGTTCTTATCCAGCTGGAATTCCTCCGAAAGGTCGTGAACCTCACCATCGACCCTCACCCGGACATAACCCGCCTTGCGCAGGTCCATAAAAACCTGCTGGTACTCTCCTTTTCGGTCGCGTATCAGCGGCGCCATAACCATGATGCGTTTGCCTTCAGGAAGTCCCTGGACCGCATCCACAATCTGCTGCACCGTCTGGGTGGTGATTTCCCGGCCGCACTCAGGACAGTGGGGGTGGCCGACCCGGGCGAAAAGCAGCCTCAGGTAATCGTAGACCTCGGTCACCGTGCCCACGGTAGAGCGAGGGTTTTTGCTCGGCCCCTTCTGGTCGATAGAAATCGCCGGGCTCAGTCCCTCGATATAGTCGACATCGGGCTTCTCCATCCGGCCCAGAAACTGACGGGCATACGCCGAGAGCGACTCCACATAGCGGCGCTGGCCTTCAGCATATATAGTATCAAAGGCCAGCGAGCTTTTCCCTGAGCCGGAGACGCCGGTGATAACCACCAGCTTATCGCGAGGAATGGTGACGTCTATGTTTTTCAGGTTGTGCTCGCGGGCACCTTTAACAACAATGGAATCAAGTGGCATCTCAAAAAACCTTCCAGAATAATTTTAACACTGTAGCAGCGCCCCTCACAAGAATGATTCCCAAAGCCCAGATTCCGTGATAACATACATTAGATAATTGGGGGTGCTGGTACAGGACATGAGCAAAAAGTGGATGCCGATAACAGCGGGCACATTTGAGATACTGGCTGGGTTGTGGATTTCATTATCTGCTTATGTCTTAATTCAGATCCTGCTTTTATTTGGTTCTGCTCGAGATTTGAGTGATTGGCTAGGGGGGATTCTATTCGTCATCCCTGGTCCTCTCGGTATAGTGGCTGTGGTTGGTGGTGTCTTTGCCTTGATACGCAGAAAGTGGAGGTTAGCATTTGCGGGCGCCATTGCCACGGTCCCACTATTTCTAGTAGCACATTTCGGGCTACATTGGTTTGAGGGTTACCAATACTTTAAGCCCAGTCCACCTATATTGTATCTTAATTTTGTGTCGCTTTTTTTACTTTCAATAATAATTATCGTCCTTCTTCTTCTCTCAAAGAAGGAATTTAAGTAACAACATGGCTTTACTAATGTTTACCTGCACCTGCCCGCAGTGCTAGACTCAACACAGTTGTCAATGATTCATAAAAGAGCAATGGTAACTGATGAAATACGCCTTCGCCATCTCACGGTTGACGAAGCGCTGTTCAAGCTGGACCAGTACCTGCATGATGCCTTCATGTCCGGCCTGATTCAGGTCAGGGTGGTTCACGGCAAGGGCACGGGAACGCTGCGCCAGGCCGTCCAGAAGGTGCTGGCAAAACATTCACTGGTGAAATCATACCGCATTGGTGGATACGGCGAGGGTGGCACCGGAGTGACCATCGTCCAGCTCGCCGATAAGTAACGGGACAAACCAGGAACACGCGTTAATTTGAAAGCACGGCCGTCTTTCCGCTATAATAGCTCTGGTTGTGGTGAGTGTAGCCGAGTGGTTTAAGGCGCCAGGTTGTGGCCCTGGAGAACGAGGGTTCGAATCCCTCCACTCACCCCACTCTCTTATTTCTTCCTCTTCTCCGCTTCCTCTTTCTTCACCCTGACGTAGGTATCCCAGTCAACACCGATGGCAATCGGCTTGGTGATGCCGCCGTCCACTTCTAAATTAACGCCGGTAATCATCCGGGCACGGTCAGAGGCGAGAAAAACCGCCGCATCGGCAACATCTTCAGGCGTCGGCATGTCACGCAATGGATACCACTTCTTCATCTCGGCCAGGCGCTCCGGCGTGGTGCCGGCTTTGAGCATCGGAGTGATGACGTTGCCCGGGGAAATACCGTTTACCGTTATCTGGTACGGCCCTAGCTCAAAAGATAGCTGGCGGGTCAGTCCCCAGATGCCTGACTTGGACGAGGTGTAGGATACGCCGCCAATCATGGTCATGTGCTCTCCGGAATATGAAATCGTATTGATTATCCGGCCGCCACCCCGCTTTTTCATCACAGGCGCCACCGCCTTGCTGCAGTTGAAAGCGCCGCCTAAATTGACCGAAAGAACCCGCTCCCACTCCTCTTTCTCCGTATCTTCAATGAGTAGCTGGTTCGTTGTTCCGGCGTTATTGACCAGGATATCAATGCCACCCAACTCTGCCACAATCCGGTCGACCATCCTGGCAACTTCTTTTTCATCGGCTACGCTGGCCAGCACCACCAGAGCACGGCTGCCCGCTTCCCGTATCTCAGCCGCTGTGCCCTCGGCGTTCTGCTCGTTCACGTCATTGACCGCGATGTACACGCCTTCTCCGGCCAGACCGAGTGCTATCGCCTTCCCGATGCCGCTCCCACTGCCGGTAACCAGCGCGACTTTTCCTTTTAGACCTGTATCCATATGTCCTTACCTCTATCTTTATCTCTACTCGATTAGAACAAGATACCGGACAGATTGTCAAGCCAGTCTAATCGGGAAATCATTGCCGCCGCCACACTCATCAGTTATAATTGGTACGTGCGCCTATAGCTCAGCGGACAGAGCATCGGTCTTCGGAACCGAGGGTCGTGGGTTCGAATCCCTCCAGGCGTGCCAGATTTTCATTCTCGCTAAAAAAGGCTGCCGTTGTAATTAAAAACTAAACTGAACCAGCTACCAGAGGTGATAATACCCATCGCGCTTTACCACCTCCAGCGGCGTGCCGAAAAGATGGGAAAGCGATTCTGATGTCAGCACCTTCTCTTTTTTACCGTCCTTGAAGACCCTGCCATCCTTGAGAAGGATTACGCGTTCAATCTCGGGTA
>CBFDCY010000089.1:0-4351 GCA_965603425.1 uncultured Dehalococcoidia bacterium
GAACCTCTCATAACCTCCCCGTGGTAACTCCCGGCAATTATACTGGAGTGGCCGCCCACTGAAATAAAAACAATAATCGGTTGGTTGTGTCAACCTGGCGCAGCTAACCACTCTTGAGAACTATGCTCTACCGTCTATAGTTTATCACAGTATTGGCATGTGCGACTAGGCAGGGAAGCCAGAGACGATTACGGAGGTATTAACCAACGCGGCAAGGGCAGGCACTGTAGCCAGTGCCCGGTTCCTTTACATTCTGGGTGTTTACCTCAGTAACCGGCCGGTAATTCTCTCGTATGCCTGGATGTACCTGTGGGACGTCGCTTCAACAACATCCAGTGGCAGTGGTGGGGCAGGCGGTTCCTTGTTCCATCCTGACGCCACCAGCCAGTCGCGGAGTGGCTGTTTATCATAGCTGGGCTGTGCCTGACCGACCTGGTACAGGTTGGACTCCCAGATACGTGACGAATCCGGGGTTAGAAGTTCATCAATCAGAATCAGCCGGTCTTCATCCAACCCGAATTCCATCTTGGTATCGGCGATGATTATGCCCCGCTTGGCGGCATATTCCTGCGCGTGATTATAAATGGCCAGGCTTTTCGCTTTCATCTCGAGGGTCCTTTTTTCGCCAACCAGCTTTTCGATTTCATCTATGGTGATGGGCAAATCATGCCCGGTTTCTGCTTTGGTTGTCGGGGTGAACAGAGGTTCAGGTAGCTTCTGACTCTCTTTGAGTCCCCTGGGCAGCTTGAAACCGGCAACCTGGCCGCATTCCTGATATTCTGCCCAGCCGGAGCCGGCAAGATAGCCGCGAACGACACATTCCACCGGTATACGTTTGACTTTTTTGACTACCATAGAACGGCCGACCAGGTAAGCAGGGTAGGAGAAGCGATTTTCTGCGGGTAGATACGTGTCCAGGCTTTGTGCATCTTCAATCGCCTCTACCAGATGATTGGGTATGATTTCCGATGTCTGCCGGAACCAGAAAACAGACAACTGGTTCAGGACAGCGCCTTTACTTGGAATGGCACTCGGCAGTACAAAATCAAAGGCAGAGATACGGTCGGTGGCAATGATGAGGAGGTGGTTTCCCAGGTCGTAGCTATCGCGTATTTTGCCTCTGATAAATAACGGCAGGGGCAGGTCTGCTTCACTTATTACTGATGCGTCAATTCCCACGTCTTAAACTCCTGTATTCTTCATATTTAATCGATTAATCCCTCAAGAGATTTCTTGATGACCCGGCTGACCACGGCCTTGCTTACCGGGTCTCTGGTCACCGTATCAGCAAAGTCCAGGCGGTCAAAATAGAGGCGCAGACATTTTATTTTTTCATTCTCGAAGACGAGGACTTCAGACTGTTTCGACTTTACTTCTGGACCGCTGTACAGTCGTGCCCGGATGATAAATTCCTCGAATAGAATATTTCCCTCAGCCATGATTACGACGGGTTGAAACTTTATCTGCCGGATGTTTTTGAAGAGCCAGTCAAACCATTTCTTGACACCGGCTTTTCCACAGAGGCTGTGGCGCAGCAATTCAATTTCACAGTTGTCAGCAAAGCAGGATATGACCGTGTCCAGATTTTTATTCTCTATCCCGCTGTCCAGCGTCAGGGCCACTTTGCGAATCTCATCAGTCGATTGTTCCTCCACCATATTACCTTAACCTCTAGAGGCATTTATCACAGTGCCCTGGGCTCTAGATGGGTCGATTCTGATATGGCGCTTTTCCACTGCGCTTTGGTCAAGCCCAGGCGTTCAAAGATTTCGTCAATGTGCCTCAGATAGTACTGGTAATCAAACAGAGACCCGAGTTCCGACTGGGGCAGGATTTCAGCGACCTCCGGGTCTGCTTTTAAAAGATTGAGGAAATTTTTATTTCCTTTCCAGGACTTCATTGCATTGTGCTGCACCAGCTCATATGCCCTCTGCCGGGAGAGGCCTTTATCGATGAGCGCCAGCATCACCCGCTGTGAAAAGACGAGGCCCTTGGTAAGCTCCATATTCTTTTTCATACGCTGTGGGAAGACCTGCAGCCCCTTGATTATTGAGGTGAAGACGGACAGGCAATAATCAACGAGCAAACAGGAATCAGGCAGTATAATACGTTCCGTCGAGGAATGGCTGATGTCACGCTCGTGCCAGAGGGCGATGTTTTCCATTGACGTCATGGCATAACCCCTTACCAGTCGTGCCAGACCGCTGATTCGTTCGCAGAGTTCGGGGTTACGCTTGTGGGGCATGGCCGAGGACCCCGTCTGGCCGGTGCCGAAGGGCTCGCCCACTTCACCGACTTCTGTTCTCTGCAGTCCTCTAATCTCGACGGCGAACTTCTCCAATGAGCTGGCAATAACTGCCAGTGCAGTAACGAACTGGGCATGGCGGTCGCGTTGCAATATCTGATTGGATACCGGTGCCGGGAGGAGTCCCAGCTTCCGGCAGGCCCGTTGTTCCACCTCCGGTGGCACGGTGGCGTACGTGCCGACGGCCCCGGATATTTTCCCCATGGCGATTGCCTTTTTAGCCTCGCCAAGGCGCTGCTGGTTGCGCCTCATCTCTTCAACCCATATCGCCAGCTTGAGACCGAAGGTAATTGGCTCGGCGTGAACGCCGTGAGTGCGCCCTATCATCGGGGTATATTTGTGTTCCATGGCTTTCTGTGCCAGCACTGTAATCAGTTCTTTAACGTCTTCGGTGAGCAGTTCGGAGGCTTCCACCAGTTGCAGGCTGAGCGCCGTGTCCATAACGTCTGACGAGGTAAGCCCGAGGTGGATAAAACGCGATTCCTCGCCCAGGCTCTCTGCCACCGAACCGAGGAATGCGGTCATATCATGATGGGTTTCCTTGAGTATCTCTTCCATGCGCCTCAGGTTGCACTTGGCCAGCTTGATTTTCGGGATGGCCTCGCGGGGCACGACGCCTATCTCCCCCCAGGCGTCGCAGGTGGCAATCTCAACTTCCAGCCACTTGTTGAACTTGTTTTCATCCGACCACACCCGCTTCATCCGGGGGCGGGAATAGCGTTCAATCATCTGCTCTCTCCTTGAAGTTCGCGTCGATATTTGACGTAAGCCTCGCTGATGTTCTCATACTTGATGCCCAGGATTTCGGCCGCCAGATAGGCGGCGTTCTTGGCTCCGGCAGTGCCAACGGCCACGCAGGCAACCGGTATTCCCGCTGGCATCTGGACAATCGAATAGAGGGCGTCAACACCTTTCAGCTCGCCGGAGACGAGCGGCACCCCAATAACCGGCAGTGTAGACCAGCTGGCCAGAACGCCAGGCAGATGGGCTGCCCCTCCAGCAGCGGCTATAATCACTTCAATGCCGCGCTCGCGGGCAGCCATTCCATACTGACGGGCTTTCTCCGGGGTGCGGTGTGCCGAAATGACGTTAATCTCGTGGTCAATGCCAAGCTGTTCCAGTATCTCCAGAGCGGGCTTTAATGCTTCGGTATCCGACTTGGAACCCATAACCACGCCAACCAACGGCATATTATGCTCCCTTATTCTTTATTTCCGCGATATCCGTGCGGTACTGGCATCCTTCAAAGCGTATCCGTGCGATATTATTATAGGCTTTCTCTCTGGCTTCAGTGAGGTCCTTTCCGGTGGCTGCCACCGTCAGGACTCTGCCGCCAGCGGTCACTACCTCACCTCTCGCGGCACCTTCTCTGGTGCCGGCATGGAAAACCATTACACCACTATCGACCTCGTTCAGGCCGGAAATCGGAAAGCCGGTCTGGTAACTCCCCGGATATCCGGCGGAAGCCATCACCACTCCAATGCAGGCTTTCTCATGCCACTCTACCTGCACCTGGTCAAGCTTGTTGTCCACGACGGCCATGATAATATCTACCAGGTCGGTTTTCAGTCTTGGCAGCACCACCTGCGTTTCCGGGTCACCGAACCGGGCATTAAATTCTAACACTTTTACGCCATTAGTGGTAATCATCAGGCCACCATAGAGCACACCTTTATAAGGCCGGCTCTCCTGGTGCAAAGCTTGTACCGTCGGTTCCATTACCGTTTCCCTGACCGACCTTTCGAGTTGTGAACTGAGGAAGTAGGGTGGGCTGTAGCTACCCATGCCGCCGGTGTTTGGTCCGCGGTCGGCATCAAAGATGCGTTTATAGTCGCAGGCGGGGACCATGGGGACAACGGCGGTGCCATCGGTGAAGGCGAATGCGCTCATCTCTCTGCCGGAAAGGTGCTCTTCCACCACTATCTGCTCTCCGGCGTCGCCCAGCGTTTTCGATGTCATGAAACTGGCCAGGGCATCGAGGGCTTGCTCGGTTGATTCGGCGATGACAACTCCTTTGCCCGCCGCCAGGCCATCGGCCTTGATGAC
>CBFDCY010000090.1:0-4333 GCA_965603425.1 uncultured Dehalococcoidia bacterium
AGAACTCACCGGCTCCGGTCCATTCTCCCTCGGTTTCAGCCGCATCGACTGACCTGACCCGCCAGTAGTAAGCGGCCTCCTGGCTGGCCAGCGCCAGGGACTCCGCTTCCGTCGTCGTATATTCTGACTCGTCCAATCCTGTCTCCTCAAGTACAATGGAGTCTTCAGCGAAATCGTCATCGGTGGCAATCTGAAGAGTATAGCCCACTGGCTCGGCATCTGCAGTCACGTCTTCCCAGTCAAACGTCACCGGTGTTTTGGCCTCGACGCCCATCTCAGGCAGGAGGGGTTTCGGTATCGGTGGCGGTACCGCCTCAACCGTGAATGTCACCTCGCTGGTATTGGTGCCGTCACTTACGGTTATGGTCTGTTCCCCGGCCTTGCTTGACGGAACTTTTACGATGGCGACAAATATGCCATTGGCATCAGCGACAGCTGTGTCTAAAACCTCGTCACCGAACTTGATGGTAACCGCCCCGCTGGCAGCAAACCCGGCGCCGGTGAGGACAATGTCGGAGCCGATTTTACCGCTCTCGGCGCTTAAGCTTATCGCTGCCTGCGAAGGGGTCGTTGGGGTCGGCGGAGTTGTCGGCGACGGCTCTGTTGGTCCCGGAACCATTATGGTGAATTTAGCTGTGTCCAGGTTGCCATCTTCGTCTTCAGCTTCCACATCGTAAATTCCCGCCTCAAGCTCTGGTACAGTAAAGGTCTGTTCAAAGCTGCCTTCTGAATCGGTGGTGTCAGCAATTACTTCTTCCGCATCGAAATACACGACCACATCACTCCTGCGCTCAAAGCCGGTGCCGCTCACGGAAACTTCAGCACCGGCCTCTCCCGACGTCAGGTCAAGAACCAGCTCCGATTCAACAGTAAACTCAGCCTCTGCTTCGCTGTCATCCACCTCTACTTTAATGGTGTGAGTATCGACGATGCTTTCCGGGATAAGAACGGTGCACTCAAAATCACCATCTTTGTCAGTCTCATCATCGCCGCTTTCTATATCTATTTCATCATCATCATAGTAGACCGCGATATTCTCATTGTCGACAAATTCCGCTCCGGTGATTTCAACTTCGGTACCTACCGGCCCTTCCTCCGGGTCAATGCTGATTTCGCCACCGATTATGGTGAACTCGGCCTCCGCCCTTATCCTGGTGGCAACTGACGGTGGGACGGTGTTGAGATAGTGGCATACATAAACATAATAGGTGCCGGAAGTTACATCTTCAAAGTCATCCTCATCCTCGCCGTCATTCAGTTTAGCCGGTACCGTGAACTCGACGTCAAAGGCTCCGTCCTCATCGAGCCAGATGCCATCCTTGACTATCTCATAGACGTTGACGTCGCTATCAATGTCATCGACACTTGAAGCCTCCTCACTTGAGAAATACATAACTGCATATTTATCAGTAGTGTCTGTACTTTCGTTAAAACCTTCGCCCACTACGGTAACCTTGCTGCCGATTGTACCTTCTTCAGGGTCCAGCTCAATGAACCGGCTCTGTGCGATCACCGGTACCGCCATGGCCAGCATGGTAACCACCACAATCAGGCCAATCATCCCCATTACTTTCATTTTTTTCATTTTCACGACCTCCAACTTAAACTAGTTTCGTTATTATTCACTGAAAGCGGTTCTCCTTCCCAGCCAGAAGGCCAGGAAGCCGACTATTATCGCCCCGAAGGCGATAAGTGTATAGAGTGCCCAGCTTGGCAGTGCCAGGTAAAAGCCCACGACAAACGAACCGGGCGCCGACCATTCACCCTCGTTGCCAGCATCATCGATGGCTCTTACCCTCCAGTAGTAAGGAGCGTCTTTCTTCACCGCCGCCAGCTTTTCTCCTTTAGCTACCGTATATTCGGAATCAGCCAGCCCTTCTTCCTCCATTATCAGCTCGGTGAAATCTTCCGCCGAAGCGACCTGAATGTGATACGTAATGGACGAACTCAAACTCGCGACATCCTCCCAGTCAAAATACGCCTCGCCCTCCGCTTCACCACCGCTTTCTGGTAACAGGAGCGCCGGTGCCTCTGGCGCCAGCACCAATAATAACCTTGGCGCTGACCATTCGCTCTCATTTGCCGCCCCGTCAATCGCTTTTACTTTCCAGTAATACGGCGAGCCCGCGGTCACTGCTGCCAGTGCCTCTGCCTCCCCCAGTGTGTATGTGGATTCGGTCAGGGCTTTTTCCATTATTAAAACCGAAAAATTAACATCGGACGCTATCTGTAACTGGTAGCGCACCGGTACACTCGGGTCGTCAACATCCTCCCAGTCAAAATAAGTCGCTGCCCTCACCACGCTCTTATCATCCGGCGATAACGGCGCTGGCACTGGAGGCACGTCCGATTCTATTTCAAAGACAAGCTCCCTGGTATTTTCGCCATCATTTACGCTGATAACGTGCTCTCCATGCGGGCCTGCCGGCACTTTGAAAACAATCTGAAACGCTCCATAATTATCGGCTGCGATTTTTACCACCGCCATGCCATCATATTCAACATCTATCTCTCCACCGACTTCAAATCCCGTGCCGCTGATGGTGAGCTCACTGCCGACACTGGCCGTGGCCTGGTCAACACTGATACCGGCAGTGGTGGTAAATTCATACTTCGCCGTATTTCTCTTTTCATCCTTGACCGTAATGTCGTACGTGCCTAGAGATGCCGCTGGCACATTGAAAGAGGTAGTCCCGAAGGTGCCGGATTCATCTGTCTTGGCAAAGGCAACCTCATCGGACTGGAAGAAAACGGAAATATCGCTTTTAGGGGCAAAACCGGTACCGCTGACCTTCAGGATACTCCCTACTGCTCCTGTTTCCGGATTCAGGGTAATCTGGGGTAACACCTCAAACTCAGCATCGGAGAAATTATCTTCTGCGTTTTCAGCTACGATATCATGCGTTCCGGCAGTACTGTCCGGGACATTGAAGCTATAACTGAATTCACCGGATGACGATGCCGTCAGTGTACTGAGTATCGTGTTGTCGTAATATACGGTCACCACTTTATCCGCGTAAAAACCCTCGCCGTCCACGACCAGTTTGCTGCCTACCGGGCCTGACTTTCTGCTCAGGCTGATTTCAGGTTCCAGAACAGTAAAAGTGCTTTCTGCCAGTGTTGAGCCCCATTCCGCCCTCACCCTGATGTCATGTTCCTCAGGCTCCGCATCTCCGGGGATATTGAAATCAAATTGGAAAGCGCCTGTCTGTGGGACAACAATCGGGCTGGCACTTATCTCCTCACCAGAGAAATAGATATATATCTCATCCCCCTTAAAGGAATCCCAGTTTTCTCCGGAAATGGTAACCGTAGTCCCCACCGCCCCGGAGTCCGGCGATAGACTAATTTCCGGCCCTGCCATAACCGGTGTGCCCGACAAACCCAGCAGCCATACTGAAAGGAGCATGAAGACTGCCAAGATACGAAAGGTCCTACCACGTTTCATCGGCGAATCAAGCCCCCTTTACCGATAGAATACCCTTCTTTCTCCTTTACTTTATCAGCCTTTTTCTGGCACCGGGCCTGGGAACATAGGTTCCGGCAAAATTGTCCAGAATATCTCCACTGATAAGCCAGGTATTGTGAATCTTTATCGCTGGCAAATCCCCCTGCCGGCACAGTCGCTTAACCGTCTCAGGGTGAATTCTGAGGCGCTGCCCAACCTCTATTACATTATAATAATTATCTAATGGTGTCATACTATTGTTAAGATTTTATTAATTTTCTGTTTATTTTACTAATATTTTACATTAATATGACTTTGTCAAAACAATTATAACAGTAAAAAAATTTATTGTCAACCCCTACCATCAGGCTATCCTTTCATCGAGATACTCCTGCAGGATAAGTGCCGCCGCCACGGCGTCGTCCCGGTCTTTGCGGCCCTTCTTGGTCATTCTCATCAGTCTCTGTGCTTCTACAGTGGTAAGGCGTTCATCCCTGTATTCGATGGGTACCTTGGTATGCGCGCTTAATTCCTGGACAAAACTCTGCACTTTCTCCGCCTGCGAACCGATACTTCCTTTCAGGGAAAGCGGCAGGCCAACAACAACCGCCCCCACCTGGTTCTGGTCGATTATAGCGAGAATAGCGTTGATACCTGACGACTCGTCAGTGCGTCTGATAATGGTGTGCGGGCTGGCCAGTATGCCTTGGGGGTCGCTCATTGCCACCCCAATCCACCGGTCCCCGATATCTAAACCCAGGCTGCGCGTCTCTGCCACCCCCGTATCAATGAGCTACGCTAAATTAAATTCTTTACCAGCCGGAGGGCTTCATCCAGTTTTTCCTTGTACTTGCCACCGGCCTGGGCCAGATTCGGCTTGCCACC
>CBFDCY010000091.1:0-4322 GCA_965603425.1 uncultured Dehalococcoidia bacterium
ATATGGATGTCAATACTTCGTGTTTTTTACCCTGAAAATTCTCCAGAAAAACTTTAATTTTGTTGGGTGATAATGTAGAATATAATGCTTAGTCAGGTTTTTGCTCCGGAGGAGGCTGATGACGTACCAGGAAGAGAGGCTGGCGAGCCTGAAACGGCAGCGCACCAAGCAGGCAATCGACCTGGCGATGCAGGGTCGCTGGCGGGAGGCAATCGCTGCCAACAGGGCAATACTGGAGGACTTCCCTAACGATGTGGACGCCCACAATCGCCTGGGTCGTGCTTATATGGAACTGGGCGAGTACCAGCAGTCGAGGGAAGCCTACCGCCGCACTGCTGAGCTTGACCCTTTCAATACCATTGCCAAGAAGAATCTACGGCGCTTAAACTATCTTGGAGAGGCAAAGGTCACTGCCGAGAGCGCGGCGCGGAAGGTTGAGCCGCACCGGTTCATTGAGGATACCGGTAAAGCCGGGGTGGTAATCCTATACCACCTGGCACCAACGCAGGTGCGTGCCCGCCTCGTTGCCGGTGACGAGGTGTTTCTCAAAACAGACGGCACCCGTCTGGTTGTTGAGGATGACCTCGGCCAGTATGTCGGGCATGTTGACCCGAAACACGGGCAGCGCTTAGTCAAGCTAATGGCGGGGGGTAATAAATATTCGGTAGCCGTGGTGAGCTCTACCGAAGAAGTGATGACCGTCATCATCCGGGAGGCCTATCAGGATCCGAGCCAGATAGGGAAGATATCCTTTCCCTCCAAAGGTTTGGAGGAAATAAAGCCTTATGTTGACGAAAAAGTATTCAAGATGGAGTCCGAAATTGAGGAAATATTACCGGAGGAATCTGGTTATACCATCATCGGCGGCGACGAAATAGAAGTGTTACCGGAGGAGTCTACTGGTATCAGTGACGAATCTGCCAGCGAAGAAGAATAGGGGGATATAGCGCATGGTAATTGGGACGGTGAAGCCGGTATCAATAGAGAAGGAGATGCAGGGCTCGTATCTTGATTATGCGATGAGCGTCATCGTGTCCCGTGCTCTGCCCGATGTCCGTGATGGATTGAAACCGGTACACCGCCGTATTCTCTACGCGGTAAATGACATGGGCCTCACGGCTAACAGCGCGCACCGTAAGAGCGCCCGTATTGTGGGCGAGGTTCTGGGTAAATATCACCCTCATGGAGACAGCTCGGTCTATGATGCCATGGTACGTATGGCGCAGGACTTCTCCATGCGCTATCCCCTGATAGACGGGCAGGGCAATTTCGGCAGCGTGGACAACGACCCACCGGCGGCCATGCGGTATACCGAAGCCAAGCTGGGCCGTATCGCCGGCGAGATGCTGGTTGACATTGAGAAACAGACTGTCGACTTCATGCCCAATTTTGATGACAGCCTCGAGGAGCCTAAGGTGCTGCCCACCCGCATCCCCAACCTTCTGCTCAACGGGAGCTCCGGCATCGCCGTTGGTATGGCGACCAATATCCCGCCTCACAACCTCAATGAAGTCTGTGATGCCGTTTCCTGTCTCATTGATAATCCCAATGCTACCATTGAAGAGCTGACGCAGTTCGTCAGGGGGCCGGACTTCCCCACCGCCGGCATTATCAAGGGGGTTGAGGGAATTAAGAGTGCTTACGCTACCGGGCACGGTAAAATTGTGATTCAGGCCCGGGCCCGTGTTGAAGATATCGCCCGGTCCGGGCGAAGCCAGATCGTGGTCACTGAGCTCCCTTACCAGACGAATAAGGCGGGCCTGATGGAAACGATTGCGGAGCTGGTCAAGGAAAAGAAAATCACCGGCATCAGTGACCTGCGTGATGAATCCGACCGCCACGGCATGCGCATCGTCATCGAGTTGCGGAAAGAGGCTTTCCCGGAGCAGGTGCTCAACAACCTTTACAAACATACCGCCATGCAGTCCGCTTTCTTCGCCAATATGGTGGCGCTCGTAGACGGGCAACCGAGGGTTATCAGCCTGAAACAGGCGCTCCAGAGCTACATTGATTTCCGCCACGAGGTCATCACCCGCCGTTCCAAGTTCGAGCTGAAAGAGGCCAAGGCCAGGGCCCATATTCTGGAAGGGTTGAAAATTGCCCTTGACCAGATTGATGCCATTATCAGCACTATACGCAAATCGGAAACCGCAGAAGCGGCGCGTCAGGCGCTGATGAACAACTTCGGCCTGACCCAAATACAGGCACAGGCCATTCTTGATATGCAGTTGCGCCGTCTGGCTAACCTGGAGCGGCAGAAGATACTCGATGAATATACGGGGTTATTGAAAACGATTTCCTATTTGGAAGACCTTCTCGCCAACCCGCGCCGCATGCTCATTCTCATCAAGGAGGAGATCAGCGACCTGAAGGAAAAGTACGGCGATGAGCGGCGGACCGAAATCGTCGAGGGTGGGGAGGTGCAATTCCGTGAGGAGGACCTTATCCCGCACCAGAGGATGGTGGTGACGCTGAGCAGCCGGGGCTATGTGAAGCGGGTTCCCGCCCGCCTTTACACCCCCCAGCACCGCGGTGGTAAAGGGATTATCGGGATGATAACCAGAGAGGGCGACCCTGTGCGACTGCTCACCGTGGCCGATACCCACGATGTCATTTTCTTTTTCACCAACCGGGGCAAGGTCTACAGCCTGAAGTGCCACGAGACGCCGGTGGACGGCTCCCGTATCGCGCGGGGTATGGCCGTTGTCAATCTATTCCCTGTTGCTGATGGCGAAGTGGTGACGGCAATAGTGGCGGTGACCGAGTTTACGCCGGAAACTTACCTGCTCATGGCCACGGTTAAAGGAGAAATAAAGAAGACATCGGTGGACCACTTCGCGGCGGTGCGCAGCAGCGGGCTCATTGCTATGGACCTGGCCGTTGGCGATGAGCAGGTAGATGCCTGCCTGGCTACGGATAACGACGAGGTTATCCTGGTCACGGAGACCGGGCAATCCATCAAATTTACCGCGGCGAGCTTGCGGGCGAGTTCCCGGGTCAGCGGTGGCGTGCGTGCTATTCGCCTTGCCTCCGGCGACCGTGTCGTCAGCATGGACCGCGCCGATGCCGAGGCATGCCTCCTGGTCGTGACCAGCGGCGGCTTCGGCAAGCTGACACAACTGAAGCAGTATCCGCGTCAGCACCGCGCAGGCAGCGGGGTCAGGACCTTTAAAGTTACCGAGAAGACCGGCAGCATCGCGGCGGCTAAAGTGGTTGCCTTTCAGGATCAGGTGATGATTATATCGGCCAACGGCATTGTCACCCGCACCCCGGTAAAGGAAAAGGACCCGAGGCAGGGCATCACCCTGCAGGGCAGGAGCACCCAGGGAGTCAAGTTGATGAGACTGGAGACCGGGGATGAGGTGGTGGCGGTGGCCTCCTTCGGTGGAGAAAAGGAAAAGAGCAAGGACAATCCGGAGAAAAAACCGGAAAAGAAGAGGGAAAAGAAGGGTAAGAAATGAGCATGCCAGGCATTTCTCTGGCCGGAAAAGTAGCGGTTGTTACCGGCAGTTCTCGCGGCATAGGCAAGGGGATTGCCCTCATGTTTGCCGGGGCAGGGGCGGACGTGGTGGTCTGTAGCCGAAACCTGGATGGCAAGCTGGAGCTGGCGGCTGACGAGGTTCGGAAACTGGGGAGACGCTCTCTGGCCGTCACGGTCGATGTCAACCGTCAGGCGGACATCGATAACCTGATAAAGCAAACCATGGACGAATTCGGTGCCATCGACATTCTGGTAAATAACGCCGCGGCCGCGGTCAGGGCGCCTGTAATGGAGCAAAGCGAGGAGGACTGGGACAAAGTACTTGACACCAACCTGAAAAGTTACTTCCTCTGCTCACGGGCGGTGGGCAGGGTAATGATAGAGCAGAAGCGGGGCAATATCATCAATATTTCCTCGGTGCGGGGCATTGAGGGTGCACCGGGAAGGGTTGGCTACAGCGTTGCCAAGGCGGGCGTCATTATGCTTACCCGGGTGCTGGCCTTGGAATTCGTCCAATATAATATACGGGTGAACGCCATCGCGCCTGGTTGGATTATGACGGAGCTTACCGCGCCGCAGTGGAAGGACCCCAAAATTCGCAAAGAGATAGAAGCGACAATACCGATGGGCCGCTGGGCTTCGGCGGACGAGATGGCCAGCGTGGCCCTCTTTCTGGCCTCAGATATGGCCAGCTATGTGACCGGGCAAACCCTGGCGGCGGATGGCGGCATAACTGCCGCCTAACTTATCGCCTTGGATTTTAACTGGCAGTCCGGATGCCAGCGCTGCATTCCGCACGAGTAACATTCGCCAAAACGACAGTCCGGCGTCTCTTTGCCCT
>CBFDCY010000092.1:0-4270 GCA_965603425.1 uncultured Dehalococcoidia bacterium
AAGAACCTGGAGGCACTGCTGCCGCTGGTCACCGATAAGACCTATAAACGATGCCTCTTTGTCGTTGACGACCGCAGCGCTTACGACCTGCTTCACGACGGAGATATCGACGCCGTGGTGCGCAGAGCGATTAAACTCGGCCTTGAGCCGGTGTGGGCTATCCAGCTGGCTACCATCAATGCCGCAGAGTATTTTCGCCTTGGCGGCCTGGGGGCAATAGCTTCCGGCTACTTTGCCAATATTCTGGTGCTGGACGACCTGGATAACCTGTCGGTTAACACGGTCTTCTATCGCGGTCAAGCGGTCGCCAGAGAAGGCAAGCCACTATTCCCGCTACCGCAGGTAGATAACCGCACCGTAACCGGAACGGTAAATATGAAGCCGGTTACCCTCAAAAAGCTGAGTCTGCCAGCTACAACAGAAGAACGGCCCGTCATTGAAGTCATCCCGGGACAGATTGTTACCCGAAAACGCTACCTTAAGGTTAGGACAGTTGATGGCCAGGCTATTTCTGATACGGAACGTGATATCCTGAAACTGGTGGTAGCCGAAAGGCACCAGGCAACCGGCAATGTGGGGCTGGGGATGGTCACCGGCTTCGGGCTGAAGAAAGGAGCGCTCGCCTCCTCGGTTGCCCATGACTCGCATAACATAGTTGCCGTCGGGACAAGCGACGAAGATATAATGGCGGCGATTCAGGAAATCGAGCGCCTGCAGGGCGGCCTGGCGGCAGTGGCCAACGGCCAAATACTGGCCAGCCTGAGTCTGCCCATCGCCGGGCTACTTTCCGATGAACCGCTGGAAGCCGTGGTCGCCCAACTGGGCAAGCTGGAGCAGAAAGCCAGAGAGCTGGGCACCAGGCTTCCCTCGCCGTTCGCCACCCTTTCTTTCCTCGCCCTACCCGTGATTCCCGAACTCAAGCTCACCGACCTAGGACTGGTGGATGTGATTGAATTCAGGCTAATCAGCTGAAAAGAGGTACTGGCAAAGTTGAGTATGCGTCAAACCAGACAGGAACCAGTTTTTGAGAGCCGCTACGATGCCGGCCGACAGCTGGCGACCTGGCTGGCCGAGTACCGGAACCGGTCGGCCGTGGTGCTGGCAATCCCCAACGGCGGGGTACTTATCGGGCTGGGGGTGGCACTGGCACTCAATGCCGACTTCAATATCATCATCTCGCGTAAAATCCCTCTGCCGCTCAGCCCCGAAGGCGGCTTTGGCGCCGTAACCGACGACGGCACCACCATACTCAATGAGGACATGGTAAAGCGATTCAATTTGAGCCAGCAACAGATAAATTACCAGGTGAGCCAAGTAAGAACTGCCATTCGCCAGCGAAGCCTGCTCTACCACGGCAAAAGACCTCCCTTACTGGTCAAAGGCAAAACGGTGCTAATCGTTGACGATGGGCTCGCTTCCGGCTATACCATGATGGCCGCCGTGGAATCGATACGATATCGTCAGCCCCGGGAGATAATCGTCGCCGTGCCGGTGGCATCGGCCGCCGCATTGCCCAAGGTAGAGAAGATAGCCAACAAGGTGATTGCCTGTGTGTCTGGATTCGGTCCGGAGTTTTATGTCTCAGACTTCTATCGCTACTGGCATGATCCCAGCGATGAGGAAGTGCTGCAATGTTTCAAGGAATGGGGGCTCAGGCACCGCCCGGATGTAGAATCACTGGGTAAAAAGTGAATAATCAGAAATCTATATAGTCCGACTCTACTTTATAGTCCCCCCAGCCCCCCGTCCACGCCCAGGACCTGCCCGGTGATATACCTCGCCTCTTCGGATGACAGAAACGCCACCGCCTCGGCCACATCACGCGGCGTGCCCAGAAAGCCGAGTGGTATCCGCTTCAGCATCTCACTTTTCTGTTCCTCGCTCAGCTGCTCGGTCATTTTTGAGACAATAAAGCCGGGAGCAATGGCATTGACCGTAATGCCGCGCGAGCCAACCTCACGGGCAATAGTTTTGGTAAAGCCGATTACTCCCGCCTTGGACGAAGAGTAATTCGCCTGCCCGGGGTTGCCCACAATGCCCACGATGCTGGATATGCTGACAATGCGACCCCACCTCTGCTTGACCATCTGACGCAATACGGCGCGGGTGCACAGGAATACGCTCTTCAAATTCACATTGAGCACCGCTTCCCAGTCCTCCTCCGACATCCGCATTAAAAGCTGATCGCGGGCAATGCCGGCGTTATTGACCAGAATATCAATCCGCCCGTATTCAGCGGTCACTTTTTCCACCATACTGGCCACATCAGACGCGGAGGTGACATCGACCGCCACCGCCAGGCTCTGGTGGCCCATCTTCCTTATCTCCTCAGCCGCCGGCTCCGCATCGGCAACGTCACTGACGGCAACAGTCGCGCCTGCCTCGGCCAGCCTGAGCGCAATCTCTCTCCCAATGCCACGAGCACCGCCGGTTATAATGGCTACCTTGCCGGAAAGATCCATGTTTACCTCCTCGGGTTATGTCAGACGGCTGCTTACCGCCTGCGCATCTCCAATATTCAGGGTCTGTACCTCCCGGTTTATCCGCTTTATCAAGCCGGTAAGCACCTTTCCCGGACCTATTTCAATAAACGCGTTCACGCCTTCATCAACCATGTATTCCACGGAACGCTGCCACTGGACACAATTGCACAGCTGATGGATAAGCTCTTCCTTTACTGCCTGCGCCGTGGTCAGGGGCTGAGCGGTGGTATTGGCGATGACGGGAATAGAAGGGTCAGCAAAAGCAGGCTGTGATATGATTTCTGCCATGCTCTCAACAACAGGCTGCATCAGCGGAGTGTGAAACGCCGCGCTTACCGACAGTGGTATCACACGGGCGGCACCTTTTTCCCGGGCCAACTCCATGGCTTCCGCCACACCATCTCTATCGCCGCCTATAACCAGTTGCCCCGGCGAATTAATGTTCGCAATACAGGTTCCTGTCTGCTGGCATACCTCGCGCAGCACCGACTCCTCAAAGCCGATAACCGCCGCCATGCTCCCAGGACGGGTGTTGTTGGCCTCATGCATCAGACGACCCCGCTCCCTCGCCAGATAGACCGCAGTCTTGAAATCAAACACGCCGGATACAGCCAGCGCGGTATACTCGCCAAGGCTGTGACCGGCAACGAACCTGGGCAGCGGCAGATCGGGGTTGACCTCGCGGGCGGCTTCCAGGCAGGCATAGCTGACGACCAGGATGGCTGGCTGGGCATTTATGGTCTGGCGCAGTTCTTCCTCAGGGCCTTCAAAGCACAGCCTTGAGAGAGGAAATCCCAGCACTTCATCAGCCTGGTGGAAGACGGCCTTCGCTGAAGCAAAGGTTTCATAGAGGTCATGCCCCATGCCTGCCCACTGCGCACCCTGACCGGGAAAGACGTAGGCTACTTCAGTTGGTTCAACCATAGATTCCCACTGCGCACTGAATCGGAGAGGAAGACCCTATTCAGACCTTCCTGACGGTGCCGGCTTCTCAATGACTTCTCTGCCGGCATAATTGCCACAGGTAGGGCAGGCGTGATGTGGCAGCTTCGGGTTATGGCACTGGGGGCAGTAATCAAACTGGGGGGGCTTCAATGCCAGATGGCTTCGCCTCTTACCACGGCGCGCTTTGGATAACTTTCTTTTTGGTAGTGCTCCCATAATCTGCGTTTCCTCTTACTTTATTTGCCGAGCTGCGTCAGATTCATCAGTTTCGACCAGCGCGGGTCCACTGTCCGCACGGGGCAACCGCAGGGTCCCTGGTTCAAATTGCGCCCGCACCCAGGGCATATCCCGGCACAGCCCTCGTGACACAGCGGTTTCATCGGTATCGCCAGCAATACATACTGGCGTATGGCTTCACTCAAATCAATGACGTGATGCTCGTCAATGGCGAATGAACCGGACTCACCGAAAGGCTGCAGCGGCAATCCGCTATTGACGTCAACGGTCTGAATGTATTCCTCCTCCAAACTTATGTCCAGTGGACACTTAAAAGCGCTCAGGCAGCGGCTGCAGGTTAGTTCGAGACCGGTGTGCAGTTTCCCCCTGACCAGAATGCCGCGATGCGTTCTGAGCAGGCTGACGTCGCCGTTTACCGCGCTGTCACGCTCTTCGACAATATCAAGATTGTCGTCTATTTTATATTTACGGGATGACCCGATGGGTTCCTTGAGCAACTGGGAAACATTTATCTCCATAACAGCCCCCTCCACGCCAGCCAGTTCTTTTTATTATAAGGCAAGCGGCGTGTTCGCCGCAAGCTCGGTGAAGCGTTATACTACAAG
>CBFDCY010000093.1:0-4251 GCA_965603425.1 uncultured Dehalococcoidia bacterium
CTCTCTACCATATAGCTAGACTCCTGCCTATCCTTTTGGGATGCTAAGTGGTATACTTGTTTTTAATATCCAACCAATGGATTAAAAGTGAGGTGTCCTATGCCAAAAGGTACAATTAGAAAACTGGTTATAGACCGCGGATTTGGGTTTATCAAGACAGAGCAGGAAGAAGACGCTTTCTTCCACCGCAACGAGCTTCAAGGGGTGGAGTTCAGTTCTCTTAAAGAAGGGCAGGAAGTAGAGTTTGAGATGGGCCAGGGACGTGATGGTCGCCCCGCAGCAGTTAAGGTGAGACCTATCGAGACTTAAGCATCCGATGACGGTGGAGATGCCAAAGGCGGAGATGAGGACGAGGCCTAATCATAGAACCACCCACGTACAGGGGCTTATTACTCTAAATCCATAATAGCAGAATATAGCTTCAAGCTATCTTCAAACTTAACTGACCGCGTGTGCCGTTCGGCTATCGTCGTTGATTCCCAATGACCGGGTCTCGGTTATTCCTTCATAATTGACACCTAATCTGCCGTGCGTTAATATAGCCATAAGTTTCAATTTCTTGGTTCCAGGCACTAGTATGAGCATAGGCAAACTGTATAAACTGGACGATGGCGAGTTTGTGGCCGATGTTAATTACCATGTTTTCCAGCATCCGGCGGCAACCCGCTGGTGGGGGGAGCTGACCCTCGTCAGTAATGTTTCCCTGAACGAAGGTGACCTGTTCGAGATAGAGTTCGAAGACCGGCGCCGGAGTAAATGCCAGCTGAAAAGGATGGTGAACCGGGCGGTTAGCGGGCTTCCACCGCGTTACACGTATCATGTGACTGGGTTCAGCGCCATTGAATAATTTCGGGTCCGGTGAAGTGCCGGTTTTTCAGTTTTAGCAGCAGTATTTGAAGGGGGAAATAAAATGGTTGATGGTATGTTTGAAATGAACAAGGTGAGTATCTTCCGTTCCCCGAACAAGGTCATATTCGGTAACGGCGTGGCTTCCCAGGTTGGTGCCGAGGTGGAAAAGAAGGGCGCCCGGAAGGCGCTCATCGTCACCGATGCCGGGGTGCTCAAAAGCGGTTTGACCCGTGAAGTTGAAGACTCGCTTAAAGCACAGAAAATAGAGTACGGGCTGTTTGACCGTGTGGAGGCCGAGCCGCCGGCCCACATCGTGGACGAATGCGCCCGGGAGATAAAGGAAAAAGGTTATGACATTATCATCGGCGTCGGCGGGGGCAGTTCGCTGGACGTGTCCAAAGGCGCTTCCATAGTGGCCACCAACGGCGGCGGTGTGCTTGATTACGTCGGCAGGGAGATGGTTCCCCGCGCCGGTATACCCAAGATTCTGATGCCTACCACGGCGGGTACGGGCAGCGAGGTAAGCTGGGTATTCGTGGTAACCGATGAGAAAGATAATGATAAAAAGGTTATTTTCAGCTATTATAACCTGGCCGATGTAGCCATTGTCGACCCGCTGCTCACCATGTCCATGCCGCCGAACTTGACGGCAGATACCGGAGTGGACGCGCTGACCCATGCCGTGGAGACATACGTTTCCCGCACTTCGACTCCCTTCGGCGATGTCCTGGCTCTGGAGGCTATCCGCTTGATTGGCGATAACCTGCCGGTGGCTTGCGCCAAGGCGGAGAATGTGGAAGCCAGATATAACATGTCGCTGGGGGCAACGTTGGCCGGGCTGGCATTCGGCAGTGGTGGGGTGGGGGCGGTTCACGCGCTGGCCTACGTTCTGGATACGGAGTGGCATATGTCGCATGGGCGGACCAACGCCATCATGCTGCCCTACGTGGTCGACTACAATAAAACGGGTAACCCGGCAAAATATGCCCGCATCGCGCAGGCGATGGGTGAGAAAACCGAAGGCCTGTCCGATTACAAGGCGGCGGAGCGACTGGTTCTCAGATTGCACCAGCTGCTTGCCGATGTCGGGATACCGGATAAACTGAGTGCCTATGGCATATCGGCTGATGACCTTCCCAGGCTGGTGGCAGGTGGCATGATGCAGAGTCGGCTCTTCGCGGTTAACCCACGCGACCTGACCGAGAAGGATGTGGAAAAGATATACCGCGGCGCGCTTTAATTGAACAGAAAGCTAAACCAAAGTTAACACAGGCGTAATTCTGGCAATACAGGAGGTAGATGTTGAGCGAAGACAAGCACCTGGCAGCATTGAAGGAGAGCATTGTCAATCTGAACTTCGGTGCCGTGGCGAAGGCAGCGAACGAGGCTATGAAGTCCGGCGTCGATGCAAATATGGCCATTAACGATGGTATGGTTCCAGGCATGGCCATCGTGGGCGATAAATTTGAGAAAGGCGATTACTTTCTTTCAGAGCTCGTGGTGGCGGCGGAGGTGATGAAGGAAGGGATTAAAGTGGTAACACCGTATATCAAAGGCGAAGGCGCCAAAAAAATAGGCAAAGTGGTGATTGCCACGGTGGAAGGGGACCACCACGATCTGGGTAAAAACATTGCTACCAGTCTCCTGCGGGTGCAGGGCTTTGAAGTGATTGATTTGGGCGTTGATGTCGCCACGGAAAAGATAATCGATGCCGTAAAGGAGCATCAGCCGTCCATTGTGGGCATGTCGGCGCTGCTCACGCTCACCATGCCCAAGATGGGCGAGGTAATCGAAGCGCTGAAAGCATCCAGCATAAGGGATAAGGTTAAGGTTATTGTAGGCGGCACAACGATAACGGAGGAATTCGCCGCCAGCATTGGCGCCGACCACAAAGCGGTCAATGCCCTGGAGGGGGTCAAGAAGTGCGTGGAGTGGGTCGGCGCTCAGGAGAGGAGGAACTAAGATGGCCGAGATGACGCGTCGAGAGAGGATTTTGAAGGCCAACAGCCGGGAGCGAGTGGACAAGTTGCCTCTTCTTCATAACTGGCGGCACATGCAGATCGGTTGGGCGGAACGTGAGTGCCGCAACCGGGGGATGGGCATCAGTTGGGCGAGGCCCAGTTACGTGACCAGGATACATGACGTTGATATTACCGAGCAGTGGCTGAAGAAGGACGGACAGACGGTTTACCACCGTGTCTTTTCCACACCGGTGGGAACGGTTTATCAGGATGAAATGAGGGCGCCCGGTACCGGGCAATGGCACGGGATGCGCGGCTGGGATGACATAACACCCTGGCAGACCGAGCGCCTGATTAAAGAGCCGGAAGACTATAAGGTTGTGAAATACATCGTGGAGCATACCGAATATATCGCTGATTACTATCCCCTTGAGCAGGCCAAGGAATGGCTGGGGGATGAAGGTGTGGTCATGGATATTCAGCCCCACCAGCCGATGCAGACGCTGATGATTGACTGGGTGGGGAGTGAGGGGGGGCGGTTTTTCATTCACCACGCCAAGTATCCTGACCTTGTCGAAGAGCTGTGCCAGGCCATTTCCAGGAGCCGCGAGCCTATGTACGAAATAGGCGCCAAATCGCCGGCAGACCTCATCTGGTGCGGCGACAACATCGACGGTGTGCTGGTCAATCCGAGGCTCTATGAGAAGTACTTTCTCCCTGAGTATGAGAAGATGGCCAAAATCTGCCATCAACACGGTAAGCTGCTGGCCAGCCATATGGACGGCAGGGTGGGGGTGCTCAAAGACCTGATTGCGAAGACCCCGCTGGACATTATCGAGGCGCTGCATCCGCCGCCAATGGGTGACCTGCTTATCGGCGAAGCGCTCAAGCTATGGCCGGACAAAGTCATCTGGGCGGGTTTCCCGGGGACGGTGTACTCAATGGGGCCGGAGGCGACCAGGAAGTACACGCTGGATTTGTTACGCGACACGGTGCCCGGCGAAAGACTGTGCATTGAAGCTTCCACGGAGAATATCGTCTCCAACGAGAACCTGCTGATACTGGCGTCGGTGCTGGAAAACGCGGAGCTGCCCCTGACTTCGGAAAAGGTCGACCAGATAGAAAAGTCGTTGAAATAATGCTTCGCACATTATAGGGGCATCGTGATGGCTCTGCTGAACCTGATAAAGCAGCGGAAAAGCGTTCGCCGTTTCCTGGACCGGCCCGTGGAGAGGGAGAAGATTTTAATGTGCCTGGAGGCGGCACGAGCAGCGCCCTCCGCCTGCAACTCGCAGCCGTGGCGATTCATCGTCGTCGATGACCCGGAGCTAAAGAAGAGGCTGTGTGAAAGGGCTTTCCGCGGTCTCTATTTCATCAATGCTTTCTGCAAGAAAGCGCCGGTTATCGTGGTCATTGTCTCGGAGAAGGGCAGATTCCTGGC
>CBFDCY010000094.1:0-4224 GCA_965603425.1 uncultured Dehalococcoidia bacterium
CCCGGATTCCTTTTGACGCATACTGAACTGCCACCTCTCTGGTAAAGGCGATAACGCCTGCCTTTGAGGCGCTATAAGCAATGGTTATATAGGGCAAATTTCTGATGGCATTGATAGAAGAGATATTGATTATGGAGCCGTGGCCCTGGGCTACCATGTGAGGGACGGCATATTTACAGGTTAAGAACATGCTCTTCAGGTTGACGTCCATCGTTTTATCCCAGTCTTCCTCGCTCATATCCTCCACCCCACCCGGTATTTCAATACCCACGTTATTATGCAAAACGTCAATCCTGCCATATGTCCGGAGGCACTCATCCACGATTTTTTTGCAGTCCTGTGACCTGGTCACGTCCGCCTGAACCGTGACGCATTCTCCCCCTTCCTTATCGAGGATGCTTTTCGTCTCTTCAGCAGCATCAGGATTGACGTCCACCAGAACCACTTTCGCTCCTTCTCTTGCATACAGGACTGCTGTCGCCTTTCCATTACCTACGCCTGGACCTATTGAACCCGCACCGGTTACAACCGCCACCTTTTCTTTTAATTTATCGCCCATCAGCGAACCTCCTGTCTCTTTGTTCATTATGGCGAGCCTTGATACAAGCTCACTCATATTCTATATCATTGACGCGAAATAGCCATATAAATCCCATGAGGGCGGGCTGGGCAGAAGTGGCTGCCTGAAGAGCTAAGGCCCTTATTTTTCGCACCCGATCCAGGCTCATTAATCCACCAAATCAAAAAAAAGTATTGACATTGGTTTATTCTATGTTCAATAATATATCAATTTTACGAATATTATATACAACCAGCTGAATCAGGGAAAGCTAAGGATGCAGTTTCATAAAATAATGAGCCGAAGCATCACCCGACCTTTAAAGTCATTACAGAGGAGGTGGGCGCTTTCAATAAATAGGTTCAGAAACAGTTTATTTCCGATTTTTCGATGAGAGGTGAACAAATGAATAAGAAAATATTGCTGGTCTCAGTGATACTGGTGTTAATCATGGGCTTGATTGTTCCCGGTTGTGCCAAACCGGCACCAGCTCCGGCACCGGGTGTAGCGCCAACGGCGGCACCGCCAGGAACTGAGTACCAGTATCAATGGCGAAACAGCAGCAACTACCCGACCGAGTCTGAAGGCGCTCAAGCTATGTTCCGTTTCGGCGACCTGGTAACGGAAAGGACTAAGGGTCGTGTTACGGTCACCAGTTATGCCGATGGGGTGCTGGGGGGATGGGACGCCATTCAGGAGATGGTCATCCGCGGTGACGTTGAGATGATGTTTGAAGCCCTGGATGACGCCTTCGACCCCAGGATTGCCGTAGGCTACTACATCCCGTACGTATTCATTGACTACGATGCGGCTCAGCGCCTGTGGGCTCCGGGTGGCTACGTCTATGAGACCCTGAATAACAGAATCATGAACCCGCTGGGCTACCGGGCTCTCGGTGCCTGGTGTGCCGGTATCGGTGGGACAAGCACCAGGGATGTTCCCCGTGACCCGTGGAACCCAGATGCAGCCAAGGATATGAAAATCAGGGTCATGGCTCTGACCGCCTGCCAGCTCACTATGGAGACTCTGGGCTACATGGTGGTGGGTATGCCCTTTGCCGATGTCTATACCTCCATGCAGACCGGCATCGTCGATGGACAGCAGGGCGGCGGCACCATGCAGGCCTATATCTTCAAGGACATAAACAGTTGCTGGTTACATTACAAAGACTACATTGAGCCCGTCTGGTATTCCATCAACAATAAGGCCTGGGCATCGCTGACTGAAGAGGACCAGCAGATTCTCGTCGACACCGCCCAGGAAATGCAGAATGATCAGGCGGCATACGCCGAGGAGATGGACGCAAAGTACATGCAAATGCTGCGGGACTACGGCTGGACGGTACTGGAACCCACCAATGCAGAGTGGGAGCGCATGCAACAAGCCGTCTTCGAAGAGGTCTGGCCAAAGCTCACCCCAGTCATTGGTACGGCCATCATCAACGACCTGTATGACGCGCTGGGGATAGCGCGTCCTGGATAATCGACTGGAATAGGTACGTTTTACTTGACCGATGAGGGAGCTCGAGATGAGTTCCCTCATCGGCTGGATGTGAGGAGATATGGCAGCTGCAATAAGCTCTATTGCCTCGAAGCTGGTTTTTCGCTGGATACCGCGGCTGATGTGGTGGGTGATACTGATATCGTGTGCCCCCCTGGTGGTGCTAATCTTTGCTCAGGTGTGGCTGCGCTATGTCTTCCATGTTCCCATGCTCTGGGTGGAAGAAATCGCGGTTACGCCTGCCTTCTGGGTCTACATGATGGGGGCGGCTTACGCTGTTTTCGAACGCTCCCACATTAGCGTGGACATAGTAGGAATTACGGTTCATAACCCGAAGTGCCGGCTGATAATCAAATTTATCGCCTCGCTGATAACACTTGGACTGGCCATGCTTTTTGTCTGGTGGGGCTACCAATTCTTCGTTTCGGACCTGGCATTAAAAATGGAGACGGCGACCTTAAGATACCCCATGATATATGGGCGCTGCTCTATCTTCTTCGCGGCCGGTGTACTGGGGGGCCTTTACTTCTGGGTAGAGACCATTGACCTGGCACGCCAGCTATTCTGGCACAAGCCTCCACTATATGAAAGGAAGGAGGCGTAGAGCGAAGTGGAAACCGCTTTATTTGGCATACCAAACCTGGGCATATTCGTTGATCTGGTCATCCTGGTTGGTCTCCTCCTGCTGGGCGTCCCCGCCCCCTTTGCCTTCATGGCAGCACTGGTATTTCTCGTTTATACCTACGGCTTTGAGCCCACGGCGCAATTGCCCATGGCTTTCCACAAGCTGAAAGCATTTACCCTCCTTTCCGTCCCTTTCTTTATCATGCTGGGAGGGTTCATGAGTTTGGGAGGCATGGCTGATAAGCTGGTCGCCGTGGCCGAAGCCATGGTGGGCCGGATTAAGGGCGGCCTGGGCGCAGTAACGATAATAGCCTGCGCTATGGTTGGGGCTATCGCCGGTACCTGCTCGGCGGCAGTAGCATCGCTGGGTGGCATTGTGGTTCCCCAAATGGAGAAGCAGGGCTACTCCCGGGGTTATGCTACCGGCATGCTGGCGGTGGCATCGGTACTGGGACAGTTGATTCCCCCGAGCGTGCCGATGATACTCTATGGCTTTGTTACGTATATGCCAATCACCGCCTGTTTCCTGGCCGGCGTCGGTCCGGGTGTTCTTACTGTCGTCATTTACTGTATCGTTAATTATTTTATGGTACGAAATAATCCCAGCATCAAGGTGGCACCATCGATACCGTTTAAGGCACAGGCCAGGCAGGTGGAAATTTCTATTCGCAAAGGGTTTCTTACCCTGTTGATGCCCGTTATCCTCCTGGGGGGTATTTACGGCGGTATTTTCACCACCACCGAAGCCGCCGTGGTGGCCCTGGTCTATGCCATAATCATCGGGATGTTTGTCTACCGATACCTCAGCGTCAGGATGCTCGGGAATATCTTTGTCTCCCAGTGTGTAACCACCGGAGTGGTCATTCTGATGGTTGTCTTTGTGATCATTTTAAGCCGGGTCATGACCATGCAGAATATTCCACAGGGCTTAATCGCGATAATAAGTGGCGTTACGGAGAATTATTATGTAACACTCCTGCTGGTAAACCTCTTTCTCATCCTTCTCGGTATGATTGTTGACGATTTCACCGGCACCCTGCTGGCAGCACCTCTTCTGTTTCCGCTGATGCAGCACATCGGGGTTCATCCCATTCACTTTGCCGCCATTCTGGGTACAAATCTGGGTTTGGGAAATGTCACCCCACCCACGGCTCCCATCCTCTACCTGGCGGCGCGCGTCGGCAATGTCAGCGTTGATAAAATGATAAAGCCGGCACTGACCTTCATGGTTTTCGGCGCCCTGCCGGTGGTGCTGGTCACCACTTACTGGCCCGACCTGTCGCTATTCCTGCCCCGGCTGATAATGCCCACGGTGATGGCAGGGCTGGGAGGATAAAGTTAATAGAACAAGAACATTGCTGAGAGGAGATGGCTGAATTCGCCATTAAGGCCTGTAATCGAGTACAATACATATGACCTTTTAATCTGTGAAATTATAGGGTAAAATATCGCCGCAAGAACCAGGGGAGGGTAAAAAAATGACAATCAATACATTAAACATTGTTGACGAGTATATCAAGACGCATCCCGGCTCAAAGAAA
>CBFDCY010000095.1:0-4207 GCA_965603425.1 uncultured Dehalococcoidia bacterium
GCAAGACAATAGGTGAAACTGATAACAGCCGCTTTGGCAGGTCGGTAAGGAGTCCGGCCTGCAGCTCCAATTCGCCCGCCGATTGAGGCGATATTGATTATTTTGCCCGACCGCTGTGCCATCATCTGTGGGAGCACCGCGCGACAGCAAAGAAAAGTGCCCGTTAAGTTAACCCCGATTACCCAGTTCCATTCGTCCAGGCTCAGGTCGGTCACGGCTCGGTAGGGCAGGTTCACCGCAGCGTTATTAACCAGGATATCCACGTGCTGAAACTCGTTCTTTGTTATTTCCACCATTCTGGCGACATCTGCCTCACCTGCCACGTCTGCCTGAATACCGATTGCAGTGCCACCGCTCTTGGAAATCTGGGTTACCATCTGGTCGCAGCTGTCTTTATTTCTACCGGCAATGGCAACTTTAGCACCCTCGTCGGCGAAAGACAGGGCAATGGCTCGTCCTATGCCACGACTACCTCCAGTTATTAAAGCAACCTTGTTAGCTAGTCTCATCGCTATCCTCCTTACAATATGGTGAGATTACACGTTCAATTATCCGCTCTCGAGGCTGAATTTCCACGCCATTGCCAACGACGCATTTCTTAAGCATCGAACCTTCTCCAATGGTAACTCCATGCCACAGTACCGCCATCTCCAGAACCGCGCCATCGCCGATAGTACAATCTGAACCAAGAACCACCGGCCCTTTTATGCGCACCCGGGGGCCGATGCGGCTTCGACTGGCAATCACTACAGGCCCATTAATCTGTGCTGATGGATGAATAACAACGTCTCCGGCACAATACAGCCCGTTTTCCCCCGGGCTGCCAATGAGGGCCGGTTTATCATCAGACAACAAAAGGTCGCAGTTCAGGCCCAGGTATTTCTCCGGCGTCCCCATATCAAGCCACTGGCCCCGGAACTGATAGCCGCACATAGTTTCACCGAGCTCGAGAAGACGAGGGAAAAGCCCTCGTTCAAACATATAATGAGCATCTTCCGGCACCTGCTGCAGGACTTCCGGTTCCAAAATGTAAACCCCCGCGTTTATCCAGTTGGTGGTCGCTTCACCGGGAGCGGGTTTTTCCACAAACCGCCGTATTCTGTGGTTACTGTCCGCCTCCACAACCCCGAAAGCATATGGATTATCCACCCATGTAAGCGCGATGGTCGCTTTGGCCTTCGTTTTTCGATGGAAGGCAAACATGGTTGCAATATCAAGCCCGGTAAATACATCGCCGTTGAGAACAACAAACGTGCTGTCCAGATACTCTTCGGCGTTTTTCACCGCTCCAGCAGTGCCAAGCGGGCTGTCCTCCAGAGCATAGCGCAGCTGCACTCCCAGTTTCCGTCCATCGCCAAAATGCTTCTTGATAACATCAGGCAGATAGCTCAAAGCCAGAATTATCTCCGTAATGCCATACTTGCTGAGGTAGTGTATGGTATGTTCCAGAAACGGATGATTGAGCACCGGCAGCATGGGTTTGGGGATACCATTGGTGAGCGGACGCAGTCTTGTGCCTTCACCGCCAACAAGGATAACCGCTTTTTGCAATGGTTTTTGCAATTCAGCTAAATCCAGGACAAACTTTCCTTTTAGATTACTACGAGATAGAATGTCCGTCAAGGTTACAAAAAACTGCGGCGGGGCAATCCGATAGAGCATTTACCTTGACAGTTATCGAACGAGCGACTTAAAATAACCCTAGCGCTGTTTTATATTTCACCATTTGTCGCTTGGGAAAGGGGGAGCATAGCCATGACACAAGATAGCCCAACCAAAATTAAGGTTAATGAAATCCAGCAGGTTTGCATCGTGGTCAAAAACCTGCAAAAGACAATAGAAGCTTTCTGGAATATCCTGGGCATTGGGCCGTGGGCGATATTTGATTTCGGCTCCGAGAGAGTCCCTAACTTTGAATACTACGGCAAGCCGGCCAAGGCCAAATATCGCGGCGCTATAGCCCAGTGCGGCCCGATTGAACTGGAACTGTTCGAAACCATCGATGGGCCTTCCGTTTATCAAGACTGGATAGACATACATGGCGAAGGGTTACACCATCTAAAGTTTGTGCCGGATGACGTGGTGAAAACGGAGAAGCTGCTGAACGATATGGGGTTCCCGACGATAGTTGGCGGTGGCTCGGGAGACTACCGGTTTGCCTATTTCGATATCAAGCCATTGCGTTGTTTCTGGGAGATAAGCACCCGCAGCCGGCGCGACGGCCCACCGTCCGGGTCAACCTTCTATCCAGAAGACCCGAAAGCGGAAAGCCCGGCCAAAATCAAGGTCACCGGAATAAAACAGGTTGGCATAGTGGTCAATGACGCAATCAGGACGGCGGAAAATTACCTGCAGATTCTTGGCATCGGACCCTGGGAGGTTCGCCCCTGGGGTAATGACGTATTGTGGGACCGAACCTACATGGGCAGGCCAGGGTGGGGCCGTGAGAGACTGGCCCACGCTTATCTGGAAGACCTGGAACTGGAACTGGTCCAGTGCGAGGAAGGTGAATCGGTATATCAGGACTGGATAGACATACATGGCGAAGGTATCCATCACCTGAAATTCCTCTGTGACGACATAGATGAGGTTACCAGATTGCTGGCGGAACAGGGATTCCCCAGCATCCAGAGCGGACATTTTGGAGACCCGAAGGAAAAAGCCGGCGGCTTTAACTATATCGACATCCCACCGCTGCACTGCATATGGGAGCCGGTGCATAAACCCAAGAGCTTACCCATAGAACCGATAGCTCGTGTTCCAGCGAAATAACAGAATAAAACGCTATCTTTTGAACAGAGGGATTGATATTCTATTATAGTCGGGGAATGATTGCCCTGTGGGCTCGTAGCTCAGCGGCAGAGCAAGCGGCTCATAACCGCTCGGTCGCAGGTTCGAATCCTGCCGAGCCCACCAGAAATACCTTAAGGTTCACGAGACCGTTTTCAGCACAAATTTCCTCAGACGGAGCTTTTGCATATATAATACGGAAAGGAGAGGGGTTTCCCTGATATGGAACAGAAACAGTGTCAGATTTTGATTGTGGGGGCTGGCATTATCGGGCTGACTATTGCCCGCGAGCTAACCAGGCGGGGAGTAGGAGATATCATGATTCTGGAAAAGGAGCGAGTTCTTGGCCAGCATGCCAGCGGACGGAACAGCGGTGTTCTTCATGCCGGAATGTACTACACGCCAGACACGATGAAAGCGAAGTACTGCGTAGATGGCAACCGCATGATGAAGGAATTCTGCCGGGAAAAGAACCTGACGCTGCACGAGACGGGTAAAGTTATCCTGGCAACAGGACCTGTCGAAATGGAAGCACTGTATGAGTTGAAGCGGCGTGCCGATTTATGCGGCGCCCGCGCCTCTATTATCGATAATAAGAAACTGCATGAACTGGAACCCTACGCCGCGGATAGCGAAGAAGCTCTGCATTCGCCGGACACGGCTGTAATCAGACCGGTGGAAGTGCTGCAGGCGCTGGAAGCAGAGCTGATAGAGTCAGGCAAGGTTACCATCCATTACGGGACGACCTTCAATCGCCTCGACGGGGATAACCAGGCACAGACCTCCGGGGGAACAATCAAATTTGAAAAACTGATAAATGCTGCCGGTGCTTATGCCGACCGCATCGCTCACCAGTGTGGGCTGGCAAAGGAATACAAGCTGTTGCCTTTCAAGGGAACTTATAAGCAAGTTGCCAGCGAACGGTCGTTCCTCGTCAGAAGCAATATCTATCCCGTTCCCGACCTGAGAATGCCTTTCCTGGGAGTCCATTTCACCAGAAGCGCTGACGGTGATATTTTGGTCGGGCCGACCGCCATGCCCGCGTTCGGGCGGGAGAACTACGGCATTTTCAGCGGCTTTGACTGGGAGTCAGCCTCCATCCTGCTGCGCGATGCCGTGCTTCTGTTCACCGACCCTGTCTTCCGCTTGAATGCCATGACGGAGCCCAGGAAATATCTCAAGAGATTCGTGTATAAAGGCGCCAGAAGGCTGCTGCCGGAACTGAAACCGGAGGACATTACCGACTCAACCCACGTCGGCATGCGCCCCCAGCTAATCCACTGGTCCAGCCGGCAGCTGGTCATGGACTTTATCGTGGTTAACGAAAGCAATTCCCTGCACATATTGAACCCGATATCGCCCGCATTCACCACTTCGCTGGCTTTCGCCAGGGACATGGCCGATAAATTGCTCGGGA
>CBFDCY010000096.1:0-4126 GCA_965603425.1 uncultured Dehalococcoidia bacterium
CCTTTCCAAGCATCCCCGTAATTATACGCCGTGACGCCCCACCACCTCGCCCTGACGAGGCGCATCCAGAAGAAGAACAGGACGGGGTGTTTCTCCCCCCACGGCACCAGCATCTGGTAATAGGTGGTATTGTAAAGCTCATCGCTTTTAGCGTTCTTATCCCCGGCCTCTTTTATCTTATCGAGCACGTACTTCCTGGTGCGGTATCTGTTCCGGTGCTTTTCCTCGTCTTTTGTAAGCGGCCTTTCCAGGGCGGACAGTTTTTCCAGCTCGCCGGTTACTTCCTTCATCGTTTCTTTCCATTGCTCTTCAGTCATCATGGCGATTTCACCTTCCACAACAGTGTTTATATTTTTTCCCGCTCCCGCAGGGGCATGGTTCATTGCGCCCTATCTTTTTGCCGCTCACCTTCGTCTTCTGTTTGCCGCCGGGGCTGCTCTGCCCGACCACCTGAGCCATTGGCGACGGCGCCTGCGCCGACGGTTCTTTTTTTGTAATGCTAACATGGTAGATAGTATGTACCACGTCATGCTGGATGGTATCGAGCAGCGTTTGAAACTGCCGGTAGCCCTCGCGTTTGTAGGCGTCCACCGCCCGCGTCTGGCGCAGCGTCTGCCATCCGGCCTGCATCCGCATATTTTCCATCGCCGTCAGGTGTTCCACCCACAGGCTATCAATGATGCGCAGCATGACCAGTCGCTCGAGCATCCGCATGTTCTCCGCCCCCACCTCCTTTTCCTGCGCCTCGTAAAGCGTCTCCGCCAGCCTGGCGAGCTTCTCTTCCATCTGTTTCGGCTTCATTTCCATAAGCGAAGCTGAAGTCAACGCTGGTGGCAGAGGGAAAACCGTGGCCGCATCGGCAAGCAGACCTTCCATATCCCAGGCAACGCCGTGCTCATCAGCGATATGGCTGGCCACCATAGCCCGCATCTCATCTTTTACCATAGTCAGAATATTTGTCTTGAGGTCGGTGCCGTCCAGTATCTTACGGCGTTCCGCGTAAATAAGCTCGCGGTGCCGGTTAACAACATCGTCATATTCAACCAGGTGCTTGCGCATATCAAAGTGAAATCCCTCCACCCTGACCTGGGAGCCTTCGATGGAGCGGTTCACCAGCTTGTTCTCAATGGGCATGTCTTCGTCCATCCCCACCCAGTCCATTACGCCCTTAATCCGCTCGCCGCCGAAGCGCCGCACCACGTCATCCTCAAGGGAGACGAAAAAGCGAGAGCTACCCGGGTCTCCCTGCCTCCCGGAGCGACCCCGCAGCTGATTGTCAATCCGCCGTGCCTCATGGCGCTCCGTGCCGATAACGTGCAGCCCGCCCGCGGACACCACTTTGTCATGCTTTTCCTGCCATTCGGCTTCACTCTGGCCGTCCAGGCTCCCGCCGAGCACAATGTCAACGCCCCGGCCCGCCATATTGGTAGCCACGGTAACCACTCCCGGCTCACCCGCCCGGGCGATGATATTAGCTTCCCTTTCGTGCTGCTTGGCGTTAAGCACCTCGTGAGGAATACCTTTACGCTTTAACAGCTCGCCCAGGTATTCCGACTTTTCAATGGAAACGGTGCCAAGCAGCACCGGCCGTCCTTGCTGGTGCGACTGCTCGACTTCCCGAACCACAGCATTGAATTTTCCCCGCTCGTTCTTGTAAATCTGGTCGGGGAAATCATCTCGAATCATCGGGCTGTGGGTGGGGACCTCCACCACTTCCAGACCGTATATTTTATGAAACTCCTCCGCCTCGGTAGTGGCGGTGCCGGTCATTCCGGCCAGCTTCCCGTACATCCTGAAGTAGTTCTGAATGGTAATGGTGGCATAGGTCATCGTTTCGCGCTGCACCTTTACCTTCTCCTTGGCCTCAATCGCCTGGTGCAGCCCTTCGGAGTAGCGGCGACCGAACATCAGTCGCCCGGTGAACTCGTCAACGATTATGACCTCGCCGTCCTTGACCACGTAATCGCGGTCGCGCTTGAAGAGCACGTGGGACTTCAGAGCGTTGTCCAGAAAACGGGTGAAAGCATAGTTGGCCGGGTCATACAGGTTCGGCGACTTCAACAGCCCTTCCCGTTTTAACATCGATTCAATGGTGCTGATGCCGGTATCGGTCAGGCTGACGTTCTTCTCTTGTTCGTCAACGATATAATCCGTCTCTGGCTTCATTCGGGGGATGAGGCGGGCGAAAACGTTGTATATCTGCCCCGATTCCTCCGCCGGGCCGCTGATAATCAGTGGCGTGCGAGCTTCATCAATAAGCAGGTTGTCCACCTCATCGACGATGGCGTATTGCAGCTCGCGCTGCACACACTGCGCCAGGTCCACCACCATATTTTCCCGGAGGTAGTCGAACCCGAACTCGCTGCTCGTGCCATAGGTGATGTCAGCCTCATACGCTTCTTTGCGAGGAACGGGCCTAAAATGTCGCCATCGGCTATCTCCAGAATCATGTTCCGGGTCGTAAAGTCGCGATGGCTGATGTTCGTCCGGCGTCTGCTGCGGGTAGATACTGGCCACCGTCAATCCCAGCAGGTGGTAAATCGGCGCCATCCAGTACGGGTCGCGCCGGGACAGGTAATCGTTCACCGTCACCAGGTGACAGCCGCCGGTCAGAGCATTCAGGTACAGGGGAAGGGTGGCCACCAGCGTTTTTCCTTCACCGGTTTTCATCTCGGCGATTTTCCCCTGGTGCAGGACAATGCCCCCCATCAGCTGGACGTCAAAGTGGCGCTGGCCGATGGTCCGCTTGGCCGCTTCGCGCACCGCCGCAAAGGCCTCGGGCAGGAGCTGGTCGAGCGTCTCGCCGTTCTTCAGGCGAGTCCTGAACTCCTCTGTTTTTGCCCGCAGTTCGGCGTCACTGAGCTTTTCAAATTCAGTCTCCAGCTGATTTATCTGCTCGACAATCGACTGGATTTTTTTCAGCTGCTTTTCGTTGGAATCTACCAGGCCACCCAGCCATTTAAGCATCCTCTTCCTCCCTGATAAGCTCTCGCGCTTTCTCTGCCATATCTTCCCAGACGAGTATGGCCACCTCACCCATGCCATCGATGGCAAATGCGTGCACGGAAGGAGCGGCATTCGCTTTCAGCAGGCACGGTATGCCGTTGCTCTCCAGAAAGCTCTTGATAATCCGGGCTTCGGCCTCGCTGGCGGCCCGGTAGATTGCCACTGTTTTCTTCTGTTTCGTCACCGCTGCTCACTCAAACATGGCACCGATGGACATTCCAGTATGAATGCGGCGGATGGCCTCGCCGAGCAGTGGTGCCATGGAGAGAACCGTCATTTTATCCACCATTTTCTCATTCTTCAACGGCACGGTATTGGTCACAACCACTTCTTTCACCGGACAGGAGTCAATTCTCTGTATAGCTGGCCCGGAAAAGATGGGATGGGTACAACAAGCGTACACTTCTTTGGCACCGTTTTTAATCAGCGTCTCAACAACGTTAACCAGCGACCCTGCCGTATCTATTTCATCATCAACGGTAAGCGCGGTCATGTTCTTCACCGCACCGATGACGTTCAGCGTCTCCGCCTGGTCATCATTGCCGATACGCCGCTTTTCCATAATGGCCAGCGGAGCGTTTAGTTTCTCAGCCATATCTCGCGCCCGCTTGGTGATGCCGATATCGGTGGCGACCACTACCAGGTCATCCATATCCTTGCCCTTGAAATAATTGGCCAGCAGGTTCAATGCCGTGAGCTCATCCACCGGAATGTTGAAGAAACCCTGAATCTGCGCCGCGTGCAGGTCAGCGGTCAGCAATCGGTTCGCCCCGGCCACGGTCAGCAGGTCAGCAATAAGCCTCGCGGTTATCGGGACGCGAGGCTGGTCTTTCTTATCGGTTCGCCCGTAGCCGTAGTACGGCACGACGGCGGTAATCCGCTTGGCCGACGCTCGTTTGAGAGCGTCTATCATAATCAGTAGCTCAACGAGGTTGTTGCTCACCGGCCTGCATAGCGGTTGAATGACAAAGGTATCACGCTCGCGAACGTTATCCAGAATGCGGACAAAGATATTCTCGTTGCTGAACTGAAATACCTCGTTCTTCCCCAGAGGTATGCCAAGATAATCAACTACCTCTTTGGCCAGTTCCGGGTGGGCATTGCCCGTGAATACCTTTAG
>CBFDCY010000097.1:0-4100 GCA_965603425.1 uncultured Dehalococcoidia bacterium
AGCTTCAGTTTCTGGTTCGGTGGTTTCTCCAGCCACGGCAGCTTCAGCTTCCAGGCTGGGGACCTCTTCAATCACTTCTTCACCGGCAGTAACGTCCACCTCTCTCTCATTGATTACCTCAAGAGCAAGGCCCAAGCTCTGCAGTTCTTTTACCAGGACCTTAAATGACTCCGGCACTCCTGGCTGGAGAATATCCTCTCCTTTGATAATAGCTTCATAGGCTTTGGCTCGCCCGGTGACATCGTCCGATTTTATGGTCAGTACTTCCTGGAGGTTATGGGCAGCCCCATAGGCTTCCAGTGCCCACACTTCCATTTCACCGAAGCGCTGGCCACCGAACTGGGCCTTGCCGCCCAGAGGCTGCTGTGTTATCAGGGAGTATGGGCCGGTGGAACGGGAGTGAACCTTGTCTTCAACCAGGTGGATGAGCTTCATCATATAGATATTGCCTACCGTAACCGGCTGGTTAAACGACTCCCCGGTTCGCCCGTCCCGCAAGACTACCTTGCCGAATGTAGGCGGGGCGGCCTTTCCTTCCTGATTAACCTTCTCTACAGTCTGCATTAACTCATGCTGGCTCAGTTTACGGCTTGGTATGCCGAGTTCTTCCAGCCAGATGCGCAGACAAATCTCCGTGGCTTCTCCGGAATAGTTTTCGTTAAAAACGCGGTCACCGTTATATCCATGACCGTTCACCCACGCCTTGGCTACCTTCATCTGGATTGAGGGCTGCTTTCTGTCCAGTGTGTAATCAATTGCGGCTGCTTCGCGAACAATCCAGGCTCTCGATAGAGCGTCCTCTATCGCCACGTCGTTGGCACCATCGAAGACCGGTGTGAGCACCCTGAATCCCAGAGTCTGGGCTGCCCACCCGAGATGGGTCTCCAGAACCTGCCCAATATTCATCCGGGATGGTACGCCAATCGGGTCGAGGATGATATCAACCGGCGTGCCGTCGGGCAGGAAGGGCATATCTTCTTTAGGGGCAATGAGGGCAATGACACCCTTGTTGCCATGGCGTCCGGCCAGCTTATCGCCCGCGGAGACCTTTCGTTTCTGGGCAATCCATACCTGAACCCATTCGTTAACCCCTGCGGGCAGGTCATCACCACTGTCCTTGCGGGAGTATATTTTCACATTGATAACCTTGCCCCACTCGCCGTGTGGTATGCGCAGCGAGGTGTCTTTCACGTCACGGGCCTTTTCCCCGAATATCGCCCGCAGCAGCTTCTCTTCGGCGGAAAGCTCTGTCTCGCCGCGGGGGGTGATTTTACCAACCAGTGTATCATCGGGGCCTACCTCGGCACCGATGCGGATAATGCCGTTCTCATCGAGCTCGCGCAGGCTCTCCTCGCCAACATTGGGAATATCCCGGGTGATTTCTTCCGGGCCCAGTTTGGTATCACGGGCTTCCACCTCATGCTTGGCAATGTGAATCGAGGTGAATTTGTCATCTTCCACCAGGCGGCTGCTGATGATGATGGCGTCTTCAAAATTATAGCCTTCCCAGCTCATGAAAGCGCAGAGTACGTTCTGGCCAAGAGCCAGCTCGCCATTTTCCGTGGCCGAGCTATCGGCAATCACTTGGTCGGCTTCAACACGGTCGCCTTTGTTTACCAGAGGGTGCTGGTTGATGCAGGTCCCCTGGTTGGTGCGGACAAATTTCATTAATTCATATTCGTCAATGTGGCCGTCATCCGTGGTGATGGCAATGCGATATTTAGTTTCAGCACCGGCGTCGTTGACGCTGCCGATTTCGGTAACCACCCCGGCGTTGCGGGCAAAGATGACCTGACCGCTGTGTCTGGCGGCTTCTACCTCCATACCCGTGGCCACCACGGGCGATTCGGGCGCGAGCAGTGGTACCGCCTGTCGCTGCATATTAGCGCCCATCAGGGCGCGGTTGGCGTCATTGTGTTCGAGGAAGGGAATCAGCGCTGTGGCCACGCTGACGATTTGCTTGGGGGAAACGTCCATCAGGCCTATGTTATCCGCCGTTTCCAGCAGGTAGTGGCTGCCTCGCCTGGCCTCAATCCTTTCCTCCAGGAACTGGTTGTTTTCACCAAGACGGGCATTTGCCTGGGATATGGTAAATTCCTCTTCCTCATCGGCGGACAGGTACACAATTTCATCGGAAACAAACGGTTCCACCTTGACTCTGGTATTCGAGAGTTTAGCCAGCCTGGAGGCAATCGCGGGAGTCACGGTGGTATCTGCCTTGACTATTGTAGTTCGCTTGCTGTTGGCCACTCTCTCTTTGGCGACCTTGCCGACCAGTTGTTCATCGGTGCTGTTCAGTTCACGGATGACTTTACGATAGGGTGTCTCAATGAAACCGTACTCGTTGATTCGACTGTAAGTGGCCAGCGAGCCAATCAGTCCGATGTTCGGGCCTTCCGGTGTTTCGATGGGACAGATACGTCCATAATGGGAAAAGTGGACATCGCGGACATCGAAGCCGGCGCGCTCGCGTGAGAGACCACCGGGTCCCATTGCGGAAAGGCGGCGCTTGTGCGTTATCTCGGCGAGGGGGTTTGTCTGGTCCATAAACTGGGAAAGCTGGGAGCTGCTGAAGAATTCCCTGACGGCGGCTACCACGGGGCGGATATTGACCAGGGCGCTGGGGGTAATGGCCTCCGTGCCAATGATACTCATGCGCTCCCGGACCGCCTGGGCGAGGCGCAGCAGGCCAACGTGAAACTGGGTCTGTATCAGTTCGCCGACTGTGCGTATGCGCCGGTTGCCAAGGTGGTCGATATCATCGCCGTGGTCAGCGCCGTTATTGACCAGAATGATGTGCCGGACAATCTCGACGATGTCGTCTCTGGTCAGGGCGCGCTCCTCCAGTTGTCCGAGCGTCTCTTCAAGCACGGAGTAGAGCTGGAGAAGTTCCTCCTGGTGGTCAAGCCTGCTGGCCAGTACCGCTTTGAGGTCTCTGAATACCCTGACCACCTCACGGTCGTTTCGTTCTCCGGCCTGGCGCAGTCGGGAAACAAATTCCGCGGTTTCGAAAGGTAGCTCCTGAGTCTCAATAAGATTTGATATTTTTCCCGCGGCGATGCGGAACAGGCCGAGTCGCTTGTTGAGTTTATAGCGCCCGACCTGGCCCAGGTCGTACCGCAGCGAATCGAAAAACAGGTTTCGTATCAGCTTCCGGGCGTTATCCAGGTTCGGTAGCTCTCCCGGCCTGACTTTGCGGTAGATATCGAGCAGAGCTTCCGCCTCATCCTTGATGAGCGAGTCGCGCTCGATGGTTGCCGGGATATACTGGTGTTCGGGGTCGTTATCGTCGCTGGAGAAAAGGTTGAGCAGTTGCTCATCGCTGCCATACCCGATGGCACGGAGCAGGGTGGTGGCAGGGATTTTGCGCTTGCCATCTATCTTGGCGGATAGAATGCCACGGTTGCTGGTCTCGAACTCCAGCCAGGCCCCGCGGGTGGGGATGAGTTTGGCAAAGCAAAGCTCGCGACCCAAGGCAGCGTCTTCCTCAATAGTGAAGTAGACACCCGGAGAGCGCAGGAGCTGGCTCACCACCACTCTTTCGGCGCCGCTGGTGATGAAGGTGCCTTTGGCCGTCATCAGTGGTATGTCGCCCAGGAAAAGGTCCTGCTCTTTGATCTCCCCGGTCTCTTTAATCAGCAGCTGTACTCTGACGTAAAGGGGTGCCGAATACGTCAAATTGCGGTCGCGACACTCCGATTCGGAGCGGCCCTGACGCGGTTCGCGGAACTCGTAGCCGATGATGCTCAGTTCCAGCTTGCTGTGGGTCAGCGTCTTAATCGGCGAGACTTCACTGAGTAGGTGCTTGAGGCCGTCTTCCTGGAAGCGCTGGAAGGAGTCTAACTGTACTTTAATAAGGTTGGGAACATCTAAAATCAGGGGTAATTTGGCGTAAGATTTTCTGGGAACGGGATGATTAGTCTGCTCACTCACCGGTGAAATAGAAACCATACGTATACCTGCTCCTTAAAAAGACAAAAAATTCCTAATCTATTGCTTCAATAGCTGAGGCACGCAGTTATAATGCCTTTAACGAAAGGAAACATTATGATAGGGACAAACCCTTAGAGGCCATAGTCAAAAAATAATGATACCATTAA
>CBFDCY010000098.1:0-4046 GCA_965603425.1 uncultured Dehalococcoidia bacterium
GCCCTCCCCAAAGCTATAATTGAAAGTACAGTTTTTATAGAGTACAAAATGCACTGGATATATTACGTTGCCTGTTTTCTGACCCGGGTGATTCTGTTCCTCTTTACCCGCTGGCGGGTGCTGGGACGAGAGCATATTCCGGCTGAAGGGCCGTTACTGGTGGCGGCGAACCACATGAGCCTGACCGACCCGCCGATTGTGGGTGTCAGCATCAAACGGCCGGCGATGTCTCTGGCCAAGGAGGAGTTGTTCCGTAGCCGGATTCAGCGGTACATCTTCCATAACTTTGGCGCCTTTCCGATACGGCGCGGCGGTATGAACCGGAATTTGCTGCGCTTTGCCGAGCGGTGGTTCGGCGAGGGAATGGCGCTGATTGTCTTTCCGGAGGGCCGGCGCAGCATGGAGGGGCAGCTGGTGGACGCTTTTTCCGGCGCCGCGCTCATTGCGGTGCGTAACGGTGTTCCTATATTGCCGGTGGGAATTCACGGCACCGAAAAGATAACGGGCTTGACCTGGTGGTTGCGCCGCCCCAGAGTCACGGTGAATATCGGTCGCCCGTTTAATCTTCCATCGGTGAACGGAAAAGTGACCCGGGAGCAGCTCGCAGAGTTCACGCATTCCATTATGGGGCGTATTGCCGAGCTGTTGCCCGAAGAGTACCGGGGGCAATATAATGGCGGATAAAGATGACCGGATGACAATTCAAAAGGCGGACAAGATAGGTTTTTGCTTCGGTGTGAAGCGGGCCATTGACATACTGGAGAAAGTTGCTCGTGAGCGTGGCGGCGTGGAAACACTGGGGGCAGTGGTGCATAACCGGCAGGTGCTGCAAAAGCTGGCGGAGCTTGGCGTGAGTGTAGCCAGAAACGTGGAAGATATCCGCGGCGATGTGGTGGTAACCAGCTCTCACGGGATAAGCCCGCAGCTGGAGGAGGAAATCAGAGCCAGGCATATCGAAATCATCAGCACCACCTGTCCGTTTGTACTTCGGGCGCAGGTGGCCGCTCGCAGGCTGACGGAAGCCGGCTTTCTGGTGGTTATTTTCGGTGATGCGGAACATCCGGAGGTCAGGGGTATTCTCGGCTGGACCAAAGGAAAGGGTATAGCGGCGCTGGATGACAAATTTGTTGCCAATCTGGAGCATATACCGCGCCGCATTGGAATTTTGTCCCAGACCACCCAGGTGCCGACCCAGTTTACCGCTTTCGTCAGGAAACTGATTGATACGGCTTTTATCCGGGATTCGGAGATGCGTCTTATTGACACTATCTGTCACGATATAAGGGAACGCCAGGCAGCCGCCATCGAACTGGCCGGCGAAATGGACATGATGCTTGTTGTTGGCGGGCACCACAGCGCCAATACCAATCGTCTGGCTGAGTTATGCTCTCAGATAACGAAGACACACCTGGTAGAAACCGCCGCTGAAATCCAGCCTTCCTGGCTGGAAGGGAAACATCGCATCGGCGTAACTGCCGGCGCTTCAACTGATGAGCAGATGGTTAACGAAGTATTGAAGTCGTTGAAAGCGTAATCTAAATTGCCAGGCAGGTAACCGTACGGGATATACCGGAAATAGGGTGAATCTTCCCGGTAACCAGGTTGCCGATATCATTCAGGCTATCACCCTGCAGGATGGCAATGATATCGTAGGGGCCCGTCACGGTATCAACTGAATTAACACCTTTTAATTTTTGCAGTGCATTAACAACGTCTCTGGTTTTACCCACCTCTGTTTCAATCAAAACAAATGCCTTGGCTGCCATTTGAGACACCCCCTTTATACCAGGCTGACCACCCTTGCATGTACTTCGCAATCGGTAGTATAGCTATCGCAAAGGGCTCTGTCAAGCTATTGCCTTGACGTCGATGAGGTAATTTACCTATAATTTTATTTGACTTTTTAATTTTTCGGGATATTTCCGTGCCTCACAAAGTTATCGGTCAATGGTTGAACATTTGGATAAGGCTATCGAAGGGATAGGAAAGGAGCATTTCCTTGGAATATTTCTTAACTGAAGAGCAGAAGACCATAAAAAGTCTGGCCAGGAGGATTGCCGAAGAGAAGATTCTGCCGGTCCGGGCCGAACTGGACGAGAAGGAAGAGTTCCCCTGGGCAATAATAAAAGACCTGGCCGATGCCGATATGTTCCGCGTATTCATACCGGAGGAGTATGAAGGGCTGGGTGGTGGCTGCCTGGAGCTATGTCTGGTGGTAGAGGAGTTGAGTCGGGTGTGCGGCGGCGTAGCGGCCACTTACGCGGTAAATGCCCTTGGCTCCCACACTCTGATAGAGTATGGAACCGAGGAGCAGAAACGTAAATACCTCCCGGATATTGCCGCCGGAAAGAAACTGACCGCGTTCGCCATCAGCGAGGCCACGGCGGGCAGCGATGCCAGCGCTATCAAGATGACTGCGGACAAAGTTGAAGGTGGCTATCGGCTCAACGGCACCAAGCAGTTCATCACCAACGCCGGCGAGGCGGAGCTCTACACGTTAATTGTCCTGACTGACAAGACCAGAGGCGCCCGTGGCGCCAGCGCCATCTTCGTGGAAAAGGACACTCCGGGCTTTACTTTCGGCAAGAAAGAAAAAAAGATGGGCATCCGGGCCTCAGCCACGGGAGAGCTCGTTTTCCGTAACTGCCTTGTCCCGCAAGAGAACCTCATCGGTAAGGAGGGCCTGGGCTTTATCCAGGCGATGCGGCTTTTTGACCGCTCGCGACCGGGGATAGGAGCGCAGGCGGTCGGCATAGCGCAGGGAGCGCTCGAGGCGGCGGTGGATTACGCCCAGCAGCGCGTCCAGTTTGGCCACCCTATTATCACCCTGCCGGTGGTGCAGGACATGCTGGCGGAAATGGCCATTCAGACTGAAGCGGCCCGGGCGCTGGTCTATGCCGCGGCGAGGATGGGGGACAGCGACGCCAAGAGGATTACGGAAGAGTCGGCCATGGCCAAGGTTTTCGCCTCGGACGTGGCGATGAAGGTAACCACGGATGCGTTGCAGATCTGTGGAGGTACTGGCTACATGAAGGATTATCCGGTCGAGAAGATGATGCGGGACGCCAAAATCACCCAGATATATGAAGGCGCGAATCAAATCCTGCGCAATGCCATTGCCGTTGAATTGAGAAAGCGGAAGGCAAAGACGGAATGAACGTCGTCGTCTGCCTGAAACAGGTGCCCGGTACTACGCAGGTAAAAATCGACCCCGAGACCAATACCCTCATCCGTGAGGGCATCGAGAACATCATCAATCCCTTTGATACCTACGCCATTGAGGAGGGCGTCCGGCTGAGAGAGAGGTTTGGCGGCAAGGTAACCGTCATCAGCATGGGGCCCCCTCAGACAGAAGCCGCCCTGAGAGAGGCCGTCTCCCTCGGTGCCGACGAGGGCATTCTGTTGAGCGACCCGGCGTTCGCCGGGGCCGATACCTGGGCGACCTCCTGCACGCTATCGATGGCGCTCCGCAAGCTGGAGCAGTATGACCTTGTCATCTGCGGTCGGCAGACACTGGACGGTGATACCGGGCAGGTGGGCCCGCAGCTCGCCGAGATGCTTTGCCTCCCCTTTATCGCCTATGTCAGCCAGATAGAGGAGATAGCTGGTGGTGAGATGCGTGTCCGGCGCATGGTCGAGGATGGGTACGAGGTCATGGAAAGCACTCTTCCTGCCGTGCTCACCGTGGTCAAAGAGATTAACGCGCCGCGTCTTCCCTCACTGCGCGGCATTGCCCGCTCGAAAAGCGCCAGCATCGCGGTATGGGGAGTCAAAGAGTTAGACATTGACCCGGGCAAGGTCGGCATGGCTGGCTCTTTTACCCGGGTCGTCAGGATATTCTCTCCCCGGCAGGACCGCCAGGGCGAGATATTTCAGGGAGATGTAGAAAATCAGGTGGACTGCCTGATTGGCCGGCTAAAGGATGACGGACTGGTCTGAAGTTAAAAGGTATGAGTAACGTGAATTATCAGGGAGTCTGGGTGTTTGCCGAGCAGCGAAACGGCGAAATCAGGGGCGTTGCCTATGAGCTCCTGGCCAAAGGAAGA
>CBFDCY010000099.1:0-4039 GCA_965603425.1 uncultured Dehalococcoidia bacterium
TCGCCTTCAACCGTAGCGTCAATCTCCCCAACGTCATCACCTATCTCTTCGGAGCGTGCGGAAACGGTCAGCTTGCCCGGAGCTTTGGCTGCCCCCGGCGTTATTACAAGGCGGACGATGCCGCTGCCGTCGCGGGCAAAGATGGACGCTGTCTTCGTGGCTCTCAGAAATTCGTCAACGCTGACTATCATGCGCGTATTGAAGCTCTGGGGGATGAGCTGGGTGTAATTGGGGAACGTTCCCTGGACGAGCTGGGAGACAATCTCAATGTCTTTCAAGCGGAACAGCGCCTGGCTTTTATTGGGGTTCACCGTTATTTCAACCGCTTCCTCCTGGTCGGCCGTCAGGCGGTTCAGTTCGGCGAGGGTGCGGGCGGGGATAATGGCTTCGCCTGGCTCTTCTACGGGCTTGGCGAGCGGTAAGCGGAAGACGGCCAGTCTGAAACCATCGGCCGCCGCCAGGGTCAATGAATCGTCCTTGAACTGGGCATTGACGCCGGTGAGTACCGGGCGTGATTCCTCTATAGCAGCGGAAAAGGCAACCTGGTTGATGCCCTGCTGCAAGACATTTACCTCCACCTTGGTGGTGATTCCCTCTTCAACCTTGGGTATGGGCGGGAAATCTTTGGCATCCACGCCGCTTATTCGAGCCTCGAAGCGGGCACATTTCAGCTCCAGTGTCTTGGTGCGCGGCGAAAGGCTGATGTCTATCTTATCGTTGGGAAGAGAACTGATAAACTCGGTGAGCAGACGGGCGGGAACGGTGATGGCGCCCTCCTCTTCTATCTTGGCGCCAATCCAGCAGGTAATGGCCATTTCCAGGTTGGTGGCGGCAAGCTTGAGGCGGGACTGGTCGGTGGTGATGAGGATATTATTGGTAATGGGCAGAGTTGTCCGGGCAGCAACTGCTCTGCCTACCACATTGAGTCCGTGATTCAGGTTCTCCTGAAGACATGATAATTTCATGGTTATTACCCCCAATCAATGCTGTGGTGCAATAGTATATAACAATTATTGGTTCTATTCAAGAGTTATGGTGCCGCTTTTGCCGCCGCTTTTTCTGATGAGGCGAATATTTTCTATCTTCATGCCCCGGTCGACCGCCTTACACATATCGTAGATGGTGAGGGCGGCGACGGCGGTAGCGGTCATGGCTTCCATTTCGACCCCGGTCTTCCCGGTACTCTCAACGGTAACGGTGATTGCCACCGTGCTTTCTTTGTCATCAATATCGAATTCAATCCTGATGTCGCCGATAAGAATGGGGTGGCAGAGTGGTATCAGGTTCGGGGTCTGCTTGGCGGCCATTGTACCGGCGAGCTGGGCTACGGAAAGCACGTCTCCTTTTGCCATCTGCCCTTTCCTTATCAGTTCCAGAGTGGACGGCTGCATCCTGACCAGCCCCCTGGCGACTGCCTGTCGGTGGGTGTCCGGCTTTTCGGTGATATCAACCATCTTGGGACGACCCGATTCGTCCATATGCGTCAGTTTTTTCATAATTACCCTCCCACCTGGGAGAATGGGCGGTCCTGCGGTACGCAGCCCTGGGCAAGTTTATGCTGTCGTGGCTTGCTGGCCACCGCCCTTTTTATCAGTTTTTTCAGTCCTTCGGCTGATATTCCCTGTCGCAGTGGCTGGCGCAGGTCAAATTCCCGTTCGCTCAGCAGGCAGGGTCGGAGCTTGCCATCGGCGGTGAGGCGGAGGCGATTGCAGTGAAAGCAGAAATGCTGGCTGACCGGCGTGATGAAGCCGATGGTGCCTTTTGCCTGGGGCAGGCGGTAGTATTTTGCGGGGCCGTTGCCTTTGACGGTAGAGGGTTCTAGCTCACCAAGCGCCGCCAGACGTTCCTGCATCTCTTTGACCGGAACGAAAGACGAGTCGGCCAATTCCTGGTTGAAGGGCATTTGCTCAATGAAGCGGACGTGCCAGCCTTCTTCTATCGTCTTCCGGGCAAAGTCGAGCAACTCATCATCGTTGCTCCCGGCCATAACCACCACATTGATTTTTATCGGGTTGAGCCCGGCGGCACCGGCGGCGTCTATGCCTTCCAGCACGTCATAAAGGTTGCCGCCGCGGGTGATGAGTCTGAATTTGTCCGGTTTAAGCGAATCCAGGCTGATATTCACCCGGCGCAGTCCAGCTGCCTTCAGCTCGTCGGCGTATTGAGCCAGCAGGGTACCGTTCGTGGTGAGGGCGATGTCGTCTATGGCTTCTATCTGTGCCAGCATCCGTATCAGGCTGGAAAGACCGATGCGTACCAGCGGTTCGCCGCCGGTAATCCTCACCTTTTTGATACCCAGTTCGGCCGCGGTCGCCGCAATCAGGTGTATCTCCTCATAACTCAGGACGTCTTCGTGTGGGAGCAGGTTGATACCCTCGGCGGGCATGCAGTAAATACAGCGCAGGTTGCATCGGTCAGTGACCGAGATGCGCAGGTAGTCAACGGGGCGCTGAAACGAGTCAGAAAGTCCGGTCATATAATGCTATGTCTCCTGTAAAGATAGGCTTTTATTAAAATACCATATTTCGCAGGACCTGTGCCGCTTTTCTGGCAGCTTGCCCGCGGTGGCTTATTTTATTTTTCTGCTCAAGGGAGAGCTCGGCCATGGTTTTATCCAGCTCCGGCAGATAGAAAACGGGGTCGTAACCGAAACCATGCTCTCCGCGTGGCTCAAAGATGATAAGGCCGGGACATTCACCTGAGCAGAACTCTACTTTACCATCGGGCGTGGCCAGGGCGATTACGCACCGGAAACGGGCCGTCCTGTTCTCCTGTGGCACGCCGTCAAGTCGTTGTAAGAGGTATTCAACGCGGCCCCTGTCGGTGGCGTTTTCGCCGGCGTAGCGGGCGGAAAGCCTCCCCGGTTCCCCGCCCAGGGCATCTACTTCCAGTCCGGAATCATCGGCCAGGGTGAGCAATCGGCTTTCTCTGGCGGTGACCGTCGCTTTTAATCGGGCGTTTTCCTCCAGGCTCTCGCCTGTTTCCTCAACATCAATCGAGATACCCTGTTCGGCCAGGGTCACCAGTTCGTAATCAAGGTCGGGAAGCAGACTCCGGTACTCCCGCACTTTGGCCTGATTATTGGTGCCGAGGAGAAGCTTCGGACGCAAGAATAACTCCAGTGAATTCCCAGCCCTTACCCGGTCAGGTCCTCGACCGACATTGCCGACATGGTCATCGTTTGCAGGGTGCCCCTTGAGCCGAGTTCGATGGCCATTCTGGATATGGCTTTGTTGTCCGGTGCTTCAAGGATATTGATGAAATCGTACGGTCCCAGGAGGGCGTATTGGGCCAGTATCTTGACGCCCATGGATTCGACTTCTTTGTTTACTTCCTGGAGTCTCTTCGGATTTGACTTGAGCGTTTTTCTCCCCTCGTCGGTCAATGTGCTCAGCATCACGTAAACAGCCATAATCTCACCCCCATGCAAAACCTATTATTTAATCTTATCGCTGATAACTAACCCAGTCAAGGGCAATGAACCGCTACGTCTACCGCATCAGTATTCAATGCCTTTGCGCGCTTGCACTCCCTTATCGTACGGGTGTTTAATTTTCGTCATCTCGGTAACGAGGTCGGCGCGTTCAATAACGGCGGGTTCGGCATAGCGGCCGGTCAAAATAAGCTCCACTTCCGGCGGCTTTTCCTCAATTAGCTTTACCACGTCGTCAAGCGGTATGAGCTTGAAATAAACGGCGACGTTGACTTCGTCAAGCACTACCATGTCATATTTTCCGCTCAGCATCGCTTCGCGGGCCGTCTTCAAGGCCAGTTCCGCCTGCTTTATCTCTTCGGGGTCAATTTCTCTGTCACCGATGAGGCACCTGAGACCAAAGTTGGCCACCTCCACGCCGGGTAACCTGGGCAGGGAACTGAACTCGCCGTAGGGGTATTTCCCTTTCATGAAGAAAACAATGAAGACCTTGAGGCCGTGACCGGTAGCCCGCAATACTGAACCCAGCGCGGCCGAGGTCTTGCCTTTGCCGTTGCCGGTGAAGACCTGAATCAATCTCTTTTCTGTTTTCCTGGCCAAATGCAC
>CBFDCY010000100.1:0-4030 GCA_965603425.1 uncultured Dehalococcoidia bacterium
TTCGCTGAGATGGTGTATCTCGGGTCAACACTTATAATCTTGGCCCCCGCTTTCTTTGCCTGGGACAGGTAGTGAGTGGTATCGGGGCCGAAGCGGGTGACCACCGGATTCCAGCCCCACATGATGATTAGCTTGGAGTGGAGGAAGTTATCCCGGCTGGTCCCGGTGAAGGTATCGCCAAAGGTAATAAGGGAGGAAAAGGCGGCGGCTTCTAAAGAGGTATTGCCCCACCAGGTAGTATAATCTCCGAGAAAAGAGAAAAGGCGGCGGCCGGTTTTCTGCACACCGTGCAGGGCACCCTGCGAGCCGGTATGGTCCATGAGAAAAATGGCGCTGGTTCCGTACTGGTCTTTGACCCTCTGGAGCTCTCGGGCCACGATACCGAGTGCTTCTTCCCATGAGATTGGCTTGAATTCCCCGCTGCCTCGTTCCCCCACCCGTTTCAAGGGCTGTTTGAGGCGGTCCTTGGCGTATACGACCTCTTTCTGAGCCAGACCACGGGGACAGGCTTTCAGGCCGGGCAACGGCCCTTCCCCGGTGTCGATTCTGGTGATTTCGCCTTTATTAACGTGTACCTTCAGGAGGCAGCGGCCACCGCAGTCGTAATCACAACAGGTGGTCACTACCTTGCTCTTGGCACCGGCTCTGTCGCTTTCCATGGAGAAGTATCTATTCTTTTCCCTTGAGTTCCAGGCCGATGTTGAAGGCCTTCCCCTGAGACTCGCCCATGGCATAGTACTGCCGGGATGGCTCGGCAAGAAAGGCGAAAGGCTTCACTTTGCTCAGGTCAATCCTGCCTTCAGTAAGGCAGTCGCTGGAGGCGTGGACCTCTTCAATCCGGCCGATGTAGAGCGTATGGCTCCCCAGTTCCAGGGAATGAAGAACGCTGCACTCCATATTGACGGGGCACTGCTCAACCATTGGCGCCGTGCCCAGCTTGCCGTAGAACGTGGTGAACTGGCAGGTCTTGACTTTGTCTACCTTGGCGCCGGAAGCAACGCCGCAGTAGTCAACTTCTTTAACCAGGTCGGTGGAGGGGACGTTAACGGAGAAAGTCTTGTTTTGTTCAATACCGATGCGGGTATGGCGGCTGGCCCGGATGGCAACCACAGCCATGGGTGGTTCGGCATTGGCGATGTTACCCCACGCCACGGTCAGAAAGTTTGGCTTGTCATTGACATTGGCGCCGACCAGGAGCGCGGGCATCGGGTAAATATTGTGTCCGGGACCCATTTGAACTTTGGTCATGTGTGTACCCCCTTAAAATGATATTCGACAGATTTCAATGAAGAGCCGCGGTTTGAAGTCGGCGACTCGATTAGGTTACAATATATATATAGAAGGCGGCGAAGACGCCCGCCTTTCTTTTTGCATGGAAAATCCCGAGTATCTTAATTATAACATATGCGCGCCCGGTGAACATCTGTCTTGCAATACGCCGATGGCTGCTGGCTTATTACCATCTTGTAATAACTTTGTAATATTTTGCGGTGGTGCTTAACCAGTTCTTAACCTCCGTGTTCTATATTGAAAGGGATGATAAATAAAACGACGCCATTAAAGGAAGTATGACCGGCGGCGATGGGTAAGAATATGTTTCAGACAGTGATTAAAGGTAATCTTGCGGCGGACAATCTGCGTCCGGGCTGTATTAAAGTGGGGCACTTTGACATCCACTATTTAACCGGCGGAGAAGGGGAGCCATTGATTGTGATTCATGGCGGCGGTGATAGCGGCCATGCCTGGCTGAAAAACGTCGCTGAGCTCTCTAAATATTATCAGGTCTATCTGCCGGACCTCCCCGGTTTCGGTCGCAGCAAAAGCACTGAAGAGAACTTTGACCTGTCTTCATACGTCACATTCGTGGAGGACTTTTCCCGCAGTCTGGGGCTGGGGCACTTTCACCTTGTCGGGCATTCGCTGGGCGGGGGAATCGCCCTGCGCTACGCGCTGGATTTTCCGCATCGAATCAAGCGGCTGGTCCTGGTCAGCAGCCTCTGCCTGGGAAGTGAAATCGCGCTCTGGGCCAGAATTATGTCTCGGCCGGTGTTTTATCGCATTGCCAGGAAGACCGTAGCCGGTGTATTCCGGGCAATAGGGTGGCTGGTCAGGAACCTGCACTGCCCGCTGGGAAAAATAACCCCGCCTTCTCTCCTCAGAATGAGCATCGGGAAAAGTGTGATGACGGTGAAGGGGCAGACCACGGTTCTTCTGAACCGGCTTTCCGAGTTACTGATGCCAACATTGCTGGTCTGGGGCGCCAACGATAATATCGTCCCGGCGCATCATGCTTTCCTCGCTGCTGAGCAGATTCCAAACTGTCAGGTGCGCGTTTTTCAGAATTCCGGGCACAGTGTTTACCGGCAGAGAATGCGTGAATTTTCCGACCTGCTGGTGCGATTTCTGGGCTAGATGTATTCGTCAATGGCTGCCGCCAGTCCGCTGTGGTCGACATCCAGGGTAACGTAGTCGGCGATTGCTTTTACCTCGTCCGCGGCATTACCCATGGCGATGGCTACCCCTGCCACTGTCAGCAGTGAGATATCGTTGGTGCCGTCCCCAATGGCAATAACCTCGCCGAGGGGCACCTGCAGGTGGGCGGCCAGCTTTTCCAGAGCCTTCCCCTTGGAGACGCCAAGGGAGAGAACGTTGGTGAAATCCACCTCGGGAAAGGCCGGAGCTTTTGCCAGTGAAAAGTGAAGCTGGTGGTCAAGTCGGCGGCGGAAACCGGTGACTCTGGATGCGTCCTCGGGGCTGGTGCTCACCAAACCGCCTTTGATGACCCTCTCCCGCTCCCAGACCTGATGGAAGTCGACGATTGTTGCGGGCGTATTGAAGAAGTCGCGGTGGGCTTCGGTAGACCACGTCTCCCGCTCCACGAAGTAGTGGGTTACGGTAAAAAGCTCAAGATCAACGCCGCAATCGTGAGCGGTATCAATCATCTGCCTCACCAGTTCCTTGCTGATGGGGCTTGCGTATATTTCGTCGCTGGAAACGGGGTGGCTGACCAGCGCGCCGTCGAACGAAATATGGTAGCTGTCAAGTGAAAGCTCATTGATAACACCTGTGGTGGCCTGAAGGCCGCGTCCGGTGGACAGCGCCACCTGTACTCCCGATTCGCGGGCGCGGGACAATGCCTCCTTGTCCCTGTCCGAAATTGTGCCGTGTCGATTTACCAGCGTGCCGTCAATGTCCAGCGCCAGAAGCCTGTAGGGATTACCAGTCAACCATGTCTCCTTCCAATGCCCGATTCCATTCTAACACCTCGGCGAATAGACTTCCACGCCGCTTCAATGGTATCTTGTATGGGGAACGCTGTTTACCATCCGGTTTGCAGCCGGGACCGTAAAATTATCACCGACTATTGGAGAAAGCATGAATTCCACTGAAGTTAAAACACTGGTTCAATGCGACTTTGACAACACCATCGCCGAATTTGATGTGAGCTTTATGCTCCTCGATGCCTTTGCCGATGGCGATTGGCGCCAGATTTTGCAGGAATACCGTGAGCGCAGGATACCGGTCGGCGTCTTCAGCCAGAAGACTTTCAACATGATTAAAGCCGATGAGGCGACGATGCTCGATTATCTCTTTGCTGAAAAACGGGTAAGAGTCCGCCCCGGATTCAGGGAGCTGCTGGATTTATGTTCGCGAAAGGGTTTTGGATTTATCATCGTCAGCAACGGGCTGAAGTTTTATATCGATGCTATCCTGAAACATGCGGGCGTTACGGGTATAGAGGTCTTTGCCGCGCATACCGAGTTCAACCCGGATGGCCTCAAGATTACTTACATCGACCCCGACGGTCAGCAGGTGGTGGATAAATTTAAACAATCATACGTTGAATGGTATTTGAGTCAGGGCTACCGCGTGGCCTACATTGGCGACGGGTATTCGGATATAATGCCGGCCAGTCTGTCCCGCTATGTCTTTGCCCGCGATGACCTGCTCAATCACTTCCGTGGAAATAACCTCAAGTGCACTCCTTTCAACGACCTGAACGACGTGGTGAAGGGGCTGGAGGGGATAG
>CBFDCY010000101.1:0-4023 GCA_965603425.1 uncultured Dehalococcoidia bacterium
TCTGTAATCTTTGCCCATAACCACCCTTCCGGTGACCCGGAAGCCTCCGAGGATGATATCAGCTTGACCAAACGCCTTGCCGAAGCAGGTGAGATTATGGGCATAGATGTGCTGGACCATGTTATCATTGGAGACCGGAAATACCTGAGCCTGAAGAGGGAGGGTATGTTCTGATATCGATAACAAGAAAGGAGTGCGTAATGTCAGACAAGTCTATTTTTGAACAATTAAATAATGCCCTTATCGCCGGTGACAAAAGCGGTCTGGAACAGGGGGTTGGTGATGCTCTGAAAGAGGGTATTACGCCCTCGGACATTATTGAAGAAGGGATGTCGCCCGGTATGAAAGAGGTAGGCGACCGATTCGCCCGGTATGAGATATATCTGCCGGAAATGATGATGGCGGCGGAGGCATGGGAGGGCGCGATGCAGATTCTGGAGCCGAAGCTGCTGGAATCAGGGAGCGAGAGGAAGAAAGCGGGGCGGGTGGTCATCGGCACGGTGAAGGGGGATATCCACTCCATCGGGAAAAACATCGTCGGGGCGTTGTTAAAGATGAGCGGCTTCGAGGTTTTCGACCTCGGAGTTGATGTTAACGCTTCCGCCTTTGTCACCAAAGCGGAGGAAGTCGGTGCCGATATCATTGCCGCTTCGGCGCTGATGAGCACCACCATCCCGCAGCAGAAGAGCATTATCGAGCATATTGAGGCACGTGGCGCTCGTGGCAAGTACTGTGTACTGGTCGGCGGCGGCTCAACCAGTCAGGAATGGGCGGACAATATCGGCGCTGACGGATACGGCAGGACCGCCGGTGATGCGACCACTCTGGCGTTGAAAGCGGTAGCGCAGAAATAGAAAGGAGCCGGGTGTATGATTAGTTTCTGGACGGTCGTTGAGAGAGCACTTGCCGGCCCCATCTGCACGGAGCGGGATTTTGAACTCGATATCTTCGTGCCCAATTTACGCAAGGCGGTTGAGAAGTACGGCATTAAATATGACCCGCAGAACCCGGTGCCTGCTGATGATGACCTTGCGGACAGGGTCTGGCAGGCGGGAATAGAATTCCTTCTCGAGACCGGGGTCTACTGTGTTGATACCGAACGGCGGATTCTCTTCAGCCGTGAAGAAATAGAGGGTGCGCTGGCATCAGGCCCACGCGGTCGCGTCTTCGGCGAGGGCCGGGATGCCCGTGTCATGCCCAGGCGTGTCCCCGAAGATACGACATTACCGTGGTGTTCGGTTGGACCGACCTCCTCACCGCTTTCATCGGAGTTGCACTATGTCAACCTGGTAAAAGCACATGCCGAAAATCCATTGGGGGATGGGATTACCATACCCTGCCTCACCAGCGTAGATGGGCAGCCGATTGTTGGCGGCAGTCCTCTGGGGATAGAGGGCGCCATCAGGGCGGTACTGCTGACGCGCGAGGGCATGCGCCGCGCCGGGCGACCGGGGATGCCCATCGTCAATGGCGTTACCACGGCGGCCAGGGCACAGGAACACATTGCTGCCAGCCACTTTGGCATCCGCCAGACGGACGCGCTTGAAATTGGTACCATCCACGAGATGAAAGTTGATTTTGACACCATGAACAAGGTGGCCTATTCGCTGGCTGCCGGAAACCTGATTTTTGCCGAGAACGGAGTCATACTGGGCGGGCTGGCCGGCGGACCGGCCGGTGTGGCGGTGGTGACGGCCGCCTATAATCCGGTGGATCTGCTGCTTCTGCGGGGCGCCATACAGCACCCTTTCCCGACCCATTTTGACCTCGGTGTTACCTCGGCACGGGACACTCTCTGGCCGCGCAGCGTGGCCAATCAGGCCGTTACCCGGAACAGCTCCCTGCCGGTGGTAAACGTTGGCTATTCCGCGGCAGGCCCGATGACCAAGATGCTCTTCTATGAGCACTGCGCCTGGGTTATTGCCTCGGTGGTTTCCGGTGGTTCGGTTGAGGTGGGGGCATCGGCAAGGGGTACCGCTCTTGATTACACCAGTCCGGTGGAGCCTCTTCTGGCCAGTGAGGTAGCTCACGCTGTGGCCGGCATGAGCCGCCGGGAAGCCGATGACATCGTGAAGGCTCTGCTGGAGAAATATGAATCACAGCTCCGCGAGCCTCCCGTCGGACAGAAATACCAGGAATGCTGCGACCCCGTAACCGGAAAACCGAAGCCGGAGTTTCTTGAGCTTTACCGGGAGGTCAGACGAGAGATGGCTGACCAGTTTGGCATTCGGCTGACCAGTGCCTCGCCTTACCTTTGATTTCAATAATGCGGAGAGGTTGATTAGGCAGAGTAGAAGCAAAATGAAGGAGACGAATTATGCTCAGCTTTGATACGGTTGTGGAGAGGGCGTTAACCGGGCCGATTTGCACGGAACGCGACTTCGACCTTGGCATTTTCGTGCCCAACTTGCGCAAGATAATTGAGAAGTACGGCATTAAATATGACCCGCAGAACCCGGTGCCCTCTGATGACGACCTGGCTGACCGCGTCTGGGAAGCTGGCATGGAGTTTCTGGTCGAAACTGGCGTCTACTGTCTGGATACGGAAAGGCGCATCCTGTTCACGCGGGAAGAGATAGAAGGTGCGCTCGAATCGGCCCCGCGCGACGTGGTCTTCGGGGATGGTAGAGATGCCCGGTTGATGCCGAGGCGTGTTCCCGAGGACAAGACGCCCCCCTGGTGCTCCGGCTGTGGAGCTGGGCCGGTCTCCACCGAGTGGGACTTGATTAACGTCGTGAAAGCCTATGCCGAGGACCCCCTGTCCTGTGGTATCACCGCGCCCTGCCTTACCAATCTGGACGGCCGAGACCTGGTGGCCGGCAGTCCGCGGGGTGTGGAAGGCGCCATCAGGACGGTGCTTCTGGTACGTGAGGCGCTGCGCCGCGCTGGACGCCCGGGAATGCCTGTGGTCAACGAGGTGGCATCGGCGGTGCGGGCGACGGAGCATATCGCCGGGCATGCCTTCGGCGACCCCAAGACGGATACCCTGGAAATCGGCACCGTTCACGAACTGAAAGTTGACTTCGATGCTCTGAACAAAGTGGCTTACTGCCGGGCAGTTGGGAATCTGACTTTCGCCGAGAACGGCGTCATCCTGGGCGGATTCGCTGGTGGCCCGGTGGGGGTGGCGGTGGTATGCGCCGCCTACAATCCGGTGGACATTCTCGTTACACGCGGCGTGGTGCAGCACCCGCTGGCAGTCCCCGTTGAAGGCGGCACGACGTCAAATCGGGAAATCATCTGGGCGCGTAGCCTGGCGATTCAGGCAGCTACCCGGAATAGTCCTTTGCCCATAGTTGCCCCCGGTTATGCTTCGGCCGGACCGATGACCGAAATGTGCTACGATGAATTCGCTGCCTGGGTGATGGCGACGGTGGTATCCGGCGGTTCCGTTGAGGTGGGACCTCCCTCAAAAGGTATCATGGAGGATTACAGCGACCCCCTGGAGAATATTTTCGCCAATGCTGTAGCCCATGCGTCCGCGGGCATGAGCCGTAAAGAGGCAAATACCATAGTAGCGAAGCTGGTAGGGAGTTACGAGGATAAGCTGAGAGACCCGCCGCTCGGTAATAAATTGCCGGACTATTTCGACATCGCTTCCGGGAAGCCGAATAAAGAATGTATCGAATTCTACCGGAAGATGAGGCAAAGATTTACCGAGCAGTTCGGAGTGAAGCTGCCCCTCACCTCGCCTTACCTATGATGTGCCCGGTAGAAGCCGAAATCAAATAATGCCCGTTACCGCGACGGCGCAACGAAGGTCAGAAGTCGCTTCGGGTTCTCCTCGGAAATGGCGCGGATGATTTCCTCAGACATGCCCTTGGCGCGCATCCAGGGGATGACATTTTCCGGGATATGGGCATAGCCCGGGCCGCCGTAGGCCGTCAGCCGAGATTTCATGGCCGTGTCCGTGGCAATGAGTATCTGGTTCAGGTGGCCCAGTTCGATGAGCCGGATAATGTAGTTGACGCGCTGGGCATCATTGGGAATATCGAACACGCCGTAGCGCTTGGGGTAGTAGCC
>CBFDCY010000102.1:0-3962 GCA_965603425.1 uncultured Dehalococcoidia bacterium
GGTAACCGCAGGGAAGATATTAAAACGGTGGCTTCTCCCCCAAAGATATAGTGAGTTCTGTTGTAATATAAGAAAAGATTGGACAGGGGTGCCCTGTCGTGAGGCAGGGCTTAAATGGAAGGCAAGTCGGCACGGTATGACAACCGCCACCGTTTCGTGGTGGTAACTACCCGGCGAAGAATCCTATTCTGCCCTGAGAGCTTCAATCGGGTTAAGGCGTGAGGCGTTCCAGGCGGGATAAAAGCCGAAAAACAGACCAATGCCCACCGATACCGAAACCGCCAGGACAACTATATCGGCAGTAACCACGGTCGTCATCACACCGGTGCTGGAGATGAGATAAGAGACCGCCCAGCCCAAGATAACGCCGATGATGCCGCCGGTAAACGTCAGAAAAGCCGCCTCGATGAGAAATTGAGTCCATATGTCTCGCTCTCTGGCTCCCAATGCCTTGCGGATGCCTATCTCCCGCGTCCTCTCCAGTACTGACACCAGCATGATGTTCATCACGCCGATACCTCCCACCAGTAACGAGATGGCGGCGATGGCTCCCAGAAGAAGGGTCATGGTGCCGATGGCTTCGGAGAGCGTACTGGATAGTTCCTCCATGGACATAATGTTAAAATCATCGTCGTCAGCGGGGCTGAGCTGGTGGCGGGTACGGAGGAGGCTGGTGATTTCGGCGACGACGTAATCTGACTGTTCCTCATCGCTTACCGATAATGCAATGGATGATACCAGGCGCTCTCCCTGAGCGGTCCGCGGCTGGGCAACCGTCTGCTGCATAGCGGTTAGCGGTATATAGATGGCGTTATCAGGTGAACCCCACATTGCCCCTTTGCTCTCCAGAATGCCGATGACGCGCACGATAATGCTGCCCATCCGCATCTGCTGGCCGATGGGGTTTGTATCTCCGAAGAGTGTATCTTTGACATCAGAACCGAGCACGGCTACCTTGGAACCACGCTGATAATCATTTGCGGAGAAAAAAACGCCCTCAGCCAGCTCCAGATTGTTTACCGCCATATACTCGGGGGTTACCCCGGTAACCTGGGAGTTCATATTCTCACCACCGACGGCCAGCTGAAGGTTGCTTGAGTAAGAAGGAGCTATCGAAGATATGTAGGGGACCTGCTCGGCTATTGCCTCCGCATCTTCAATGGTGAGCGTGTTGGCAGCGGCGCTCCTGACGCCGCCAAAGGTGCGTGCGCCTGGCTGGATAGTAACCAGGTTTGACCCCATGCTTTCGATATTGGAGATAATCTGGGCTTCGGCACCTTTTCCTATGGACATGAGCGTAATCACGGCGGCGACGCCAATGACGATTCCCAGTATGGTCAAAGAGCTACGAAGCTTGTGTGTAATCACGCCTACCCAGGCAGTGGCTAAAGGATCGAGCCACTTTTTCATACCTTCTCCTCCCTTTCTACCTGTCCGTCCATGAGGTGGATGATACGCTGGCAGTGGTGAGCGATGTTGGTGTCATGGGTTATCATCACCAGGGTAATGCCCTGCTCGGTGTGTAAAGAGGTAAGTATGGAGATTATCTCCGCTCCGGAACGGCTGTCAAGGTTGCCGGTGGGTTCATCCGCCAGAATCAGGGGAGGGTTTTTTACTATTGCCCGGGCGATGGCGACCCTTTGCATCTCTCCGCCGGAGAGCTCAGTGGGACGGTGGTTGGCCCGCTCGGAGAGGCCGACTTTGGTCAATGCCTCCATGGCTCGGTTACGGTCAACGCCGCCGGCGTATCTCATACCAAGCTCTACATTGGCCAGTGCCGAGAGCCGGGGCAGCAGATTGAAGGTCTGAAAAACGAAGCCTATTTTCTGGCTCCTGACAGCGGCCAGCTCACCGCTGCTGAGGCGGCTTACCTCTCTATCTTCCAGATAGTAACTGCCTGAAGTCGGTTTATCCAGACAGCCCATGAGGTTGAGCATGGTTGACTTGCCTGAGCCGGAAGGCCCCATAATGGCCAGCAGCTCGCCCTTCTCAATACGAAGGTTAACTCCGCTGAGCACCGTCAGCTCTCTTTTGCCCATGGGATAGACTTTCGTTATATCCTGCAGGTGAATCATATTAATTACTCTCCTTCTAGTGCGGCCGCGGAAAGACCATTCCCCCCCTTGGCTGTAGTGTTGAAGTTGTGGGGCTGGTATTCTTTGGCACAACCACCTGCTCCCCTTCGCTTAGCCCAGCGATTATCTCTGTGTATTGCCAGTCACTGATGCCTGTTTCTATTGCCCGTTCCTCAGTCACGTTACCCTTGACGACTTGGACATAGATCTGTCCTCCCTTGCTGGTAATCGCCGAGCTGGGTACCAGCAATACATCTGTTCGCTCGTCCACTAGAATGGTCACGGTGACGGTTAACCCCTCCCTGAGCTGAAAGTCCTCAGATATGGAGGCTTGCCGCTTATGCATTGCCGCTTCGAGTGACTGCACTTCAACTTTTACCTCATAATTCACCACGCCCGACTGGATGGTGGAGGTAGGTGAAATGTGAATGACTTCAGCCGGAAGGGTCAGTCCTGACATGGCATCCACCTGCACCCAGGCTTCCCCACCAAGCTTTACTTGAAGGATATCCATCTCGCTGACCATGATATCCGCTTCAAATTTGTTGGGGTCGGCAAGCTGCACGGCAACCGTACCTGTCAGTACCTCGTCACCGCCCTCCACGTTCACCTTCGTGATGAAACCGTCAAACGGTGCCGAAATAATCGGGCTTTTACTGTTTGCTTCCTCCAGTTTTTCTTGAGCGTTCAGCAATTCTTTCTCGGCATCTTCTACATCGAGTTGTGCGTCCTCTACATCATGCCTGGCCTCCTCCACATCTAGCTGTGCTTCCTCCAGAGCATATTTGGCATCCGCTACCGCTTTTCCGGCATCCTCTACATCTAGCTGTGCGTCCTCAAGCGCCAGCTGTTTTTGCTTAACCAGCAGCTGTTTTTCTGCCACGTCCAGGGCCACATCGTTTGATACCTGAATGCTGAGTTCATCCAGTAGCTCCTGAAGTTCCTCCTCAGCTTCAGCCAGATCTTCCTCGGCGCGAATTTCCGCCTCATTCCAGTAGGCGAAACTGCCCTGCAAGCCTCCTCCTAACTCGCCCTGCTGCACCATTCTGATAAGCCTCAAATTATCTTCCGCCTCGTCTATGGCGTCCTGCGCTTCTTTCACCTCGTCTATTTCGCCTAAGTTATATTCCGCCGTGTCCAGGATGAGCTGCGCCTGAATCACGGCAATCTCCTCGGCAGTGACCTGGCGTTCGGCCTCAAGTACATCATCTTCTTCATCGGCAACCTCGCGTTGAAGGGTGATAACCTGGCGCTCGGCCTGAACCAGGGCGCGCTCCTTGGCTGTCAATTGGCGCTCTGCTTCGGTCAAGCTATCCTGCAATTCTTCCCGCTCATCCTCCCATTCCTCCGTATCCAGGCTGGCCAGAACCTGCCCTTCGGTAACGATATCTCCCTCCTCTACCAAAACTTCTTCCAGTGTTCCTTCCGGATAGAATAAGTCAATAGAGAGGTCTTCCGTACGGGATAACGCCAGGTTGCCAGCCGCAGTAATATCTATCGTAATATCGCCGCGCTCTACGGTTACTACCTGGGTTTCTGCTGTTCCCGCTTCGTCTGGCTCAGAGCCGCAGCCTGTAAGCGGACCTGCAAGTCCGGCGAGGATAAATACCGTCAGGACTATCGTTAAGATTCTTTTCATAATTTTATCTGCCTCCGTATACCTCTATTGTCAACAAGCTTCAGACAATAACTATCATAACAAGTATGACAGGGAAATGTTAACTAATTGTTAATTTCAGGAGAAAGAAGCTGACTGTCCTGACAGACAAGCGTCAGCTAGGCTATCGATAAAAAGATGTGGAACGGTCAGAGGACCAGCGGTGGCATCGGTGACTACTTGAGTTAGTCGAGGGCCTGCCTCAGCTGCCGGGTGAAATCGGTGAGTGC
>CBFDCY010000103.1:0-3901 GCA_965603425.1 uncultured Dehalococcoidia bacterium
TGATGGGGATTCCGGCTTCGGTGAATCCGGTGCACGAAGTGCTGGTGGAAAGCAAGCCCGAGGTGCCAAGCTCAATAACACTTAATGTGGAAGGTGATGACCTGGGCATCCTCATCGGCCGGAGAGGGCAGACCCTGTCCTGCCTCCAGTATATGGTACGGATTATCGTCGGTCATCAGAAGAACGTATGGCTGCCCATTGTCATCGATGTTGAAGGCTACAAGCAGCGCCGCTGCAATGCGTTACAGACCATGGCCTTGAGGATTGCCGACCAGGTGACGCAGAAGAGAGAGCCGTTTGCTCTGGAGCCAATGCCCGCTTTTGACCGGCGGGTCATCCATGTGACGCTTGCGGACCACCCGGAAGTAATCACCGAGAGTAGCGGGGAAGACGAAGCACGACGGGTGGTCATTGTGCCGAAAGTACTGCCGTCAAATTGACTTGCCTCTGGAAGTGTGCTAACCTTGAGCCGTAAAGGCTTTGACGGAGAAGAGTAGGGGAGGTTACGGTCACCCAGAGAGTCTGGTGCGGTGGAAACAGACGTGAACGACTTCCCGAAAATCACTCCCGAGCCGCCAACCGAACGGTCATTATGTGGATATTGAGACTCAGTAGACTTGGCCGGTAGCGTCAGCCGTTATCCGAGACGAGGGCATAAGAGAGTGCCTTGGCAAAGTGCCCCGAGCAATCGGGGAAATAGGGTGGTACCGCGGGTAGGCTTTTCCCGTCCCTCAGGGACGGGATTAATATTTTATGGGGAGTTAAGTACATGTTCCGTCCGGTGAGCAGCCAGCTTAACCTTCCGCAGATTGAGGAGAAGCTCCTCCACTGGTGGAAGCAAGACAAAATCTTTGAGCGGAGTGTGGAGAACCGGAGGGGTGGCCCCCGCTTCAGTCTCTACGAAGGTCCGCCCACGGCCAACGGCAGCCCCGGAATCCATCACGTTCTTTCCCGCATTTTCAAAGATATCATTCCACGCCACCGGGCAATGAAGGGCTACTATACGCCGCGCATCGGCGGCTGGGACACGCACGGCCTTCCCGTAGAGCTGGAAGTGGAAAGAGAGCTAGGCCTTTCCAGCAAAACACAGATTGAAGAATACGGCATTGACAAATTCAATGCTCGCTGCCGTGAGAGCGTTTTCCGGTATCTGAAAGACTGGAACGCGCTGACCGAGCGCATCGCCTACTGGTGTGACCTTGAACATCCCTACGTTACCATGGAGAACTACTACATAGAGACGGTCTGGTGGGCGATAAAACAGATGTGGGACAGGGGCCTGGTGTATCTGGGCTACAAGACAGCCGCGCATTGTCCCCGCTGTGGCACATCCCTCAGTTCGCACGAGGTGGCGCTCGGCTATGAAGATGATACGGAAGACCCATCGGTATATATAAAATTCAAGGTGGCACGGTGGACAGGAAAGGAAGACGAGGTAAGCCAGAGGTTGTCTCAGCTTGCTTTAAGTAGAGATACATATTTCCTGGCATGGACAACGACGCCGTGGACGCTGCCGGGCAACACTGCCCTGGCGGTAGACGCGGATGCTGATTACGCTGTCGTGGAAGCCGATAACGGGCATCTCATTTTAGCTGATGCTTTGCGCGAGGCTGTGGGACTGGGTGACAACAAAGTAGTGATGAAGGTGGAGGGTGGCTATCTGGTGGGGGCGGAATATGAACCGCTTTTTAATCCCCACGAATCTGGGGTGGAGCGCCGGCGTTTTCAAAGCAGTGCGGAACTTCTCACGCAGGAGCCCGACAAGGATTTAACCTACCGGGTCATCGCCACCGACTTTGTTTCCATGGAAGATGGGACCGGTATCGTGCATGTGGCGCCGGCCTTTGGTGAAGTTGACTTTGAAGCGGGAAAAGAGCAGGGCCTCGACTTTGTTCAGCAGGTGGATTTGCAGGGTAATATCACCGGCAACTATTCCTTTGCCGGTAAGTTTGTGAAAGATGCCGACGCACCGGTGCTGGAGGAGCTGAAAGAGAAGGGGTTGCTCTATCGCAGTGAGACCATTCACCATACCTACCCCTTCTGCTGGCGTTGCAGCACCCCGCTCCTTTACTATGTCAAAGAGAGCTGGTATATCAAAACGACCGCGGTGAAGGACAGCCTCATTTCCGGGAATAACGAGATAAACTGGTATCCCGAGCATATCAAGCACGGTCGCTTCGGGGACTGGCTGGAGAACAATGTTGACTGGGCATTCTCCCGCGAGCGCTACTGGGGCACGCCGGTGCCCATCTGGCGCTGTAAATCGTGCGATTACCGGGAGTGTATCGGCGGTGTTGATGACATAAAGGATAAACCCGGTTTCAAAGGCCTGAAGGAACCGCTTGACCTGCACCGACCTTACGTTGATGATATGACCTATGACTGCCCGCAGTGCGGCGACACCATGCGGCGGGTGCCCGAGGTCATAGACTGCTGGTTTGACTCCGGTGCCATGCCGGTGGCTCAGATGCACTATCCGTTTGAGAATGAAACATTGCTTGAGGACGGGCGCTTTCCGGCGGACTATATCTGTGAGGCGGTTGACCAGACCCGCGGCTGGTTCTACAGCCTGCACGCCATCTCCACCCTGCTGTTCGGTTGTCCCTCCTTTTTAAACTGCATTTGCCTGGGCCATATCCTGGATGCCAAGGGTGAGAAGATGAGCAAGGCCAAGGGGAATGTCATCGAGCCGACCGCGGTGATAAATAAGTACGGTGCTGACGCCCTGCGCTGGTATTTCTTTACCTCCTCGCCACCCGGAAACGTACGCCGTTTCAGCGCCGATATGGTGTCAGAGGTTACCCGTCGTTTCCTGCTGACCCTGTGGAATATCTATTCCTTCTTTGTCAATTATGCCAATATCGACCAATTCACTCCGGGCGCAAAAGGGGTCCTCTCCCATTCCGAGCTTGACCACTGGATTATCTCCGAGCTTAACCAGCTGGTGGCTGATGTTGATAGCGGGCTGGAGAACTACGACCCCAGCGGCGCGGGGAGAAAGATTGAGGCCTTCGTGTACGGCCTGTCAAACTGGTACGTCAGGCGGAGCCGAAGGCGTTTCTGGAAGAGCGAGAATGATGCTGATAAACTGGCCGCCTATACGACGCTCTACCAGTGCCTGGTGACAGTGTCCAAGCTGCTGGCCCCGTTCACGCCCTTTGTCGCCGAGGAGATGTATCAGAACCTGGTATGCTCAGTGTTTCCTGACCAGCCGGAAAGCGTGCACCTGGCTGACTTCCCGGTGACGGATATGGATAAGATTGACCAGCATCTGGCCGCTGATGTCCGTCTGATTATGCGGGTCTCCAGCCTGGGCCGGGCTGCCCGCAGCGAGGCTGGAATAAAGGTCCGTCAGCCGTTGTCCCGGCTAATAATCAAGGTTGCCTCTGAGCGGCAGAAGCGGGCGCTCAAGCACCTTGCCCCGCAGGTGATGGAAGAGGTCAACGTGAAAACGCTCGAAGCGGTTGATGATATGCCGGTGACCAAGCACAAAGAGTGGCCCCTTGCCTCCGAAGGGGACGTGATGGTAATGCTGGATACCGATATTACTCCTGAACTGGCGGCGGAAGGCATGGCTCGTGAGATAGTGCGCCGTTTGCAGATGATGCGGCGCTCGGCGGGGTTTGAGATAGCGGACCATATCGTTACCTGCTATCAGGGTGATGAGTATATAAAGAGCGTGGTCAGCGGTTCTGCGGACTATATCAAGCAGGAAACGCTTTCCGAGCAGCTTTTAGATAGTGCTCCGGCTCAAGGGGCATATGCGGAAAGCTTCAAACTGGAAGGCCATGAACTGCGGCTGTGGGTAAAAAGGCTGGATTAAGATGGCGGGCTCTCGGATGGTGAGACCTCGGTACTATATTCAGCTTTGCCACGCCAGTAAGTTACCGGTATTTTCTGT
>CBFDCY010000104.1:0-3896 GCA_965603425.1 uncultured Dehalococcoidia bacterium
GGTATGAAAGGGGGTGACTGCTTTCATAAAGTGCCATCTTTCCGCAGTTTTACAGTCAAAATTTAAACAAGGAGGATGATTTGAGAAAGAAACTAGTATTAGCATTAGTATTAGCAGTGATACTGGTAACCAGCCTGGCTGCTTGTGCAGCCCCCGCTCCGGCGCCCGCCCCAGCACCGGCACCCGCTCCTGCACCAGCACCCGCTCCCGCACAGCCCGTTGAAGTGATCAAGTGGATCATGCAGGATGACAACCCGAGCACCATGACAACCGCCGTGTCACTGACCAATGTCAGCAAAGCCATTGAAGCCGCCAGCGGCGGGCGCTTCGTCATTCAGCCCAATGAGGGCGGCGCCATCGTCCCCGCTGATACCGAGCATGAAGGGGTACAAAAGGGCATCCTTGATGGCTGTTCCATGGGCCCCATACTCTGGGTAGGTGACATGCCTGCCTCACCACCATTCTCCACCACCGTCGGCGGCCCCACCGCCCTTCAGTACTACATGTGGTATCTGTATGGCGAGGGTTTCACGCTGATGAAGGAGATGTTCGACAATGGCGGATATGAGAATCTCAAACCGATAGGGGCTATCTGCCGCGAGCCGGAGACCTTCCTCTATACCGACTTTCCGATTTCCGGTCCCGACGACCTGGACGGCAAGAAGATGCGCCTCCTCGGTGATGAGGCGGAGATTTTCAGCCCGCTGGGTGTGGCTGCTGTTGCCACCGTTTCCGGAGAAATCTACGAGGCGATGCAGCGAGGTGTCATTGACGGCTTCCAGCACTCCAGCCTCGCCGCTGATGTCACACTGGGCTTCAACGAGGTCGCGGATTACGCCTACGTCTCCCCTGTCCGCCAGCCCACCGACATGTACATCTACATCGTCAACGAGCAGTCATGGGCTGACCTGCCCAATGACCTGAAGTGGATATTCACCGAACTGGTCTGGGCTGAGGGCATCCGCCACTATGCGGAATGGACCTACAAGAACACCCTTGCTACCCAGCAATGGATTGAATTCGGCGTCAATGTTGAACCCGCGCCCAAATCACTTGAGGATAAGCTGGTTGAACTCTCCAACGCCTTCTACGCCAAGCGAATGGCTGAAGACCCGTTCTACGACAGGCTGATGAAATCACTCCAGAACTGGCGTGACGCCTACGCAAAGACCTATCCACGTCTGTAATCTCTAGAGCCAGTTCCCCGCCCCGGAGCCATCTTCGGGGCGGGGAAACCTAATAGCTAGAAAAGGGCCAGCAATGAAAAAATTTTTGCGCACCATTGATTCTGTAAGTGAGTGGACGGCGAGGTCAGGACGGTGGCTTATCATAGCCTTGGTGCCGCTGGTGACCCTTGAAGTCACACTTCGCTATGTTTTCACCAAGCCGACCCTCTGGGGATATGAGCTCCACGTCATGCTCGCTGCCAGTGCTTATGTCCTTGCCTTCGCTTACACCCACAAGATGAGGGCACACGTCAGGGTTGATATGATATATGCTCACCTGCCTCCGAGATGGCAGGCTCTCATTGACTTCCTTGGCACTCTGTTCCTCTTTTTCCCGTTTATCTTTCTGCTATGCTATGTCTCCTGGAACTGGATGTTTGATGCCTGGGCAACCAGTGAGAAGATGCCCATTACCGGCTGGTACCCACCGGCGGGACCATTGAGAACAGTAATATTGTATGGACTTGTCCTGTTTGCCTTTCAGGCTGTGGCCCAGTTTGTTCGTGATACATATCTTTTGATAAGGGGCACGCCATATGATTGATTTAAGTCCGGAAATGGTCACCGCCATCATGATGGGTGGTGTTTTCATCGGGGTATTGACCGGTTATCCTCTTGGTTTTATCGTTGGAGCCTTGGCCTTATTCGTCGGCTTCAATATTTTTGGTTGGAGTGTCGCTGATGTCATCTATACGCGTATCTACGGCATTATCACCAACTATGTCATCATTGCGGTACCTCTGTTCGTTTTCATGGGGGTAATGCTGGAACGCTCCGGGATAGCGGAACGCTTATATGATGCCCTTTACCTGTGGCTTGGCGGCCTGAGAGGCGGCCTGGCCATCGTTACCGTGCTCATGGGCACCATCATCGCCGCCACCGTGGGCATCATCGCCGCTTCCATCACCATGCTGGCGCTGGCAGTGCTACCGTCAATGTTGAAACGGGGTTACAGCAAAGCCCTGGCCACCGGCGCCGTAACCTCCGGCGGCTGCCTGGGAATACTCATTCCACCGAGTATTATGCTTGTGCTTTACGGACCAATGGCCGGCATTTCCGTGGGCCAACTCTTCTTCGGCGCGTTCTTACCCGGATTTACCCTGTCCGGCCTGTACGTCCTCTACATTGCTATACGCAGTTATCTGCAGCCGCAGATTGCGCCATCAGTACCACCTGAAGACAGGCAGGTTCCTTTCCTCAGGAAAACCTATTTGCTTGCGGTCTCCATTGTTCCCATCGCCCTTCTCATCCTGTCGGTACTGGGCGTTATCTTCCTGGGCATAGCCCCTCCCACTGAAGCGGCCGGCGTCGGCGCCTTCATGGCCACCTTAATCACCATCGCTTACCGTCAGTTTAGCTGGAAGGTGCTGAAGGAAACCGCTCTGATTACGATGCGGGCGTGTGGCTTCATCTTCATCATCGTCACCATGGCCGTCGCTTTTACTGCCGTTTTCCTCGGCGGCGGTGGTCGTGAAGTTATGTCCAATATCATCTTGAGCGCCCCCGGTGGCAAATGGGGCGTCTTTGCCGTCATCATGTTCATCATCTTTATCATGGGCATGTTCATCGAGTGGATCGGCATCGTCTACATCATGGTACCCATTATCACCCCCATTGCCGAGGCAGCTGGTTTCGACGTCCTCTGGTTCTCCATTATGGTATGCGTGAATCTCCAGATGGCTTTCATGACCCCACCCTTCGCCTCCGGAATCTTCATCTGCCGAGGTGCCTGCGACCCGAAGCTTGGCATCAGCATGGGGGATATCGTCAGGGGTGTGCTGCCACATGTGGCGTTAGTCATTGTTGGACTTGTTATCTTCACCATTTTCCCACAGATTATTACCTGGTTACCTGAACAGATGATACGTTAGCAACCAGTATCAGATAGCAACTTACAAAACGGGGAGGCAGGATAATATGGTGCATGAAGTGCATAAAGTAGTAAGAGAGGCTGGCGGACTGCGCATCGTCATTGCCGACTCAGCCACCTCGATTACCGAAGACAATAAGAATGACATCGTCGTTAACGGCTCTCACTGCGGAGCCAATATCGCCCCCGACTACGTGCTTCCAAGCGGCGCCCGTGGCTCGATCGGCAATGATGCCGGCATTGGCCTGGAGAGTGCCGGGATAGCGAGCCTGGCACTTCTTGACAAGCACGGGGTTCCGGCCGCCGCCGTAGCGGCAATGTCCGCTGAAATCGGCGTTGGCCAGTCCACATACAACGAGGGTGTCATATCGGCAGTCAACGAAGTAGCCAGGAAAATGGGGGTTACGGTTGGCATGTCGGCTAAAGAAGCTGCTGACAAGATGTTCGAAGGAATCTCCTGAAATACCATGAAAGTGGTTACTAAAAAGGGAGGTAAAATTGGCTGAACAAAAAATAATAGCAAAAGAAGCTGAAGGCCGCAAGATTGTCCTCGCTGATTCCGCAGCGGCAATGGATGAAAGCAACAAGGGCGATGTCTTTGTTGATGGCTCCCACTGCGGGTTAAACGTGGGCGAGATGACGCTGCACGCCGGCATCGGCGCCATGATCGGCAATGACGCCGGTATGGGAAAGAACGATGGCGGTATTGCCGGCCTGAAATTCCTCGATAAGAACGGTATCCCGGCAGCGGCAGTCGCCGCCATGTCGGCCAAAATTGGCAACGGCAAGAGCACCTATGA
>CBFDCY010000105.1:0-3894 GCA_965603425.1 uncultured Dehalococcoidia bacterium
CTGCCGTCGGCACCTGCACGACCGCTCATCTACCGTGACGAGGTTGACCGACCGCAACCGAGAAAGGACAGGGATGCCGAAAACGGTATGGCTGTGTCTGTGGGCAGGTTGAGGTCGTGTAACGTTTTTGATTACCGGTTTGTCGGTCTCCACCACAATACGGTGAGGGGGGCAGCCGGGGGCGGAGTGTTAATAGCCGAACTCCTTAAGGCGAAGGGGCTGATTGGGTAGAAGCACATAGTCGAATGCGTGAGAATAGAGAGGGGTTATTAAGCCCTGCTTAGAGACTCCTCTCCTACTCCAGGTAGTCCTTGAGCTTGCGGCTGCGCTGCGCTACCGGGAAATACGCATAGTAGAGTTGGTATAAACTTTTCGCCTACTTGGCCAACTTAAAAATCTTATCAATATCGTCTTTATTTACCGGATGAAAAGCGCCATGTGTTCTGCCCTCGAATATCTTGGTCATCTCCGGAATCTTTGAAGCATCTACGTTGGCCTCGGAAAGCCTGGTCGGCAGACCCATTCTTTTTATGAAAGCTTCCAGGCGTATAATCCCTTCATAGGCGGTCAGTTCCCTGCTCATAGCGGTGGGCTCAACCTTAAAGACATTGACGGCAAATTTGTAGAATCTATCAATATGCTGTTTATAAATATACTTCATCCAGGCGGGCAGCATTATGGCCAGGGACGCACCATGAGCCAGGTCGCAGACAGCGCTAATCTGATGACCCAAAACATGGGAAGTCCAGTCGACAATCCGGCCAACCCCGAGGGAGTTATCGTGAGCAATTTTACTGGCCCACATTATCTCGGCCCGGTAGTCGTAGTTTTGTGGGTCATCCAGTTGGAGAGGGCCAATATGGATAATCGCCTTCATCACCGCTTCGCACTGAAGATCGGTAACTGTAACATTGGGAACATCGGTGAAATAGCGTTCAATAACATGGCTCAAGGCGTCAAATGTACCGCACATGGTCTGATAGGGAGGGAGAGACATTGTCAACTCGGGATTCAGTATAGCGAATTCAGGACGAATCACATCGATATCGACCGAGCCTTTATAGCTGATATCTTCGTTTGTAACTACGCAGCTCAAACTGGATTCACTCCCGGTACCGGGGAGGGTCAGAATGGAACCGGTGGGCAGGGTCTTTTGCACCTGAGCTTTGTGGATAAAGAAATCCCAAACATCGCCGTCATAAGGTACTCCAAAGGCAATGGCCTTGGATGAGTCAATAACGCTCCCGCCGCCAACCCCCAGAACAAAATCAATTCCTTCTTTGCGGCAAATCTCAATTCCCTCTTTGACCAGAGAGAGTCTGGGATTGGGTTTAACCCCGCCCAGCTCGGTAAACTTCACTCCCGCGTCGTTAAGTGATTTAATAACCGTGTCATAAATCCCAATAATTCTTAGCACATCCTCGCCGTAGTGGTGCAGCAGAATATTCCTGGAATATCGAGCGACAATCTGCCCGACATTCTCCTCCATTTTTTTGCCAAAATAGACCGTTGTTGGATTCCTGTAAACGAAATTTTCCATAGATTTACTCCTCTTTTGGTACCAGGATTTCCCATTTCAACTACTCGAGGTAGTCCTTGAGCTTGCGGCTGCGGCTGGGGTGGCGGAGCTTGCGGAGTGCCTTGGCTTCGATCTGGCGTATCCTCTCGCGGGTGACCTGGAACTCCTGGCCCACCTCTTCGAGTGTACGACTGCGGCCGTCTTCGAGGCCGAACCTGAGCTGGAGGACGCGCTGCTCGCGGTGGGTCAGGCTGGAGAGCACCTCGTCAATCTGCTCCTTGAGGAGCTGTTTGGAGGCGGCGTCAACCGGCGGCATGGCGTTGCGGTCCTCGATGAAGTCGCCGAGGTGACTGTCTTCTTCCTCGCCCATGGGTAGTTCGAGGGATATCGGTAACTGCGCCACCTTGACTATTTCCCTGACCTTTTCCGAGGACAGGCCCATCTTATCACCGATTTCCCTGGAGGTGGGCTCGCGTCCGTATTCCTGAGCGAGGCGTCGACTGAGCCGGAGGAGCTTGTTGATGGTCTCAATCATGTGGACGGGTACGCGAATGGTGCGTGCCTGGTCGGCTATGGCGCGGGTGATTGCCTGCCGAATCCACCAGGTGGCGTATGTGCTGAACTTGTAACCCTTGTGAGGGTCAAACTTTTCGACGGCGCGGATGAGGCCGATATTGCCCTCCTGGATGAGGTCGAGCAGGGACATACCGTGGCCGATGTGTTTCTTGGCGACACTGACCACCAGGCGCAGGTTGGCCTCGGTGAGGTGGTTCTTGGCAATTTCCGCCTCGTGTTCGATAGCAGCCAGGTAGTCGCTGAGCTCCTGTTCATGAACCCGAACGGTATCGGTGAGAGCGGGGTCGGCAACCAGGTCCGCTATATCGGCCAGAGTCACGTCTTCGCTGATGGCGTCCAGCACCTGTTGTGGGAGAAGGGCGCAGCTTACCGACAGGTTGATTATCTTCTGCTCCGTTTCCGGAGGCAACAACTCCATCTTCAGGGCAAGGTCCTGCACCATCAACTGGTCGATAACGCCGTCTATCTTGCTTTTGAGGTCGGGGTCGGACACGCTCTTGATGAAACTGCTGGAGGGTGCCAGACCGAGTGTCTCGCGCAGCGGGTCAAACAGGGCAACGGACTCCCCCAGTTCCTTCACTATTGTGAGCAGTATGTTGGTTGCCGTGGGAGGCTTTCCGTCCTTGCGCAACTGGCGTCTGACGTCATCGATGCGCTTTCCCTCTTCAATCTTCCTTGCCAGCGTCTTTTCCAGGTCCGCGGTTAGAAGCTGTACCTTACCGATTTCGTGGAGGTAGAGGCGAACGGGGTCATCTCCGACCTCCTGGTCTTCCAGTGCTTCAATGTGTGTGTTAAGTTCGAGGTCGGCCGGGGACTTGGCATGAACCGGTACCCCTTCCGCGGAGGATGATTCCTCGTCATCCTTATGTTCACCGGGAAACTGCGTGGCGCTAGGGAACTCTTCCAGACTCATCTCTCGCGCTCCTGTTTGCTCTGGCTTCTTGCTGAAACACTTCCTGCAACTGAATGTTGGCCTCGATTCCTTCCTGGGACAGTTGGGTTACGTCTATGCTAGTACCACTGGTGCTGGCTTCCTCAAGGGCAGCCGCTTCCAGTATCTTCACTTCTCGCAGGTGCTCTTTCTTCAGGCGAAGCACAAGCCGAGAGTGCTTCTGCTCCAGTCGTCCGGGAACCAGGCTCCTCGATACCAGGGCGTCGACCTGCTCCCACATTGACGGGTCCAGTATCTCCTTGAGTGATTCGAGGTCGGCAGACTGCTGCCAGGCGATAAATATCTCCCGGTTCTGGCTATTCTGGAAGTAATCAGGCAGGAGTTCCTCACTGTCATCTTTCAGTTCAGGGTGCTGCAAGAGCAGACTGAGACACTCTTCCTCAATCGGACTGGAGAGAATTGGTGCGGTTGGCTTTACGTCGGATTTTCTAGCTGCCTTACCAGGCCTGGATGCCGCCATGTGATCCTTGAGGGCAGCCTCTATTATATTATACCTCGTTCCAGTGCGGATTTCCAGTTTTCTTATGTAGTGGTCACGGCGTACGATATCTTTCATTCGGGCGAGGATGGGTAGAAACTCCCGGATGACTCGGGCCTGGTCTCTGGCAGTGGTAAGGTCAAGCCCGGCGGTGGTCATATCCAGGGCGTAGTCCACAACGGGCACGGCGTTCTCGACAAGGTCTTTCCAGACATCAGGGTCTTCCCGAATAACGTCGTCGGGGTCGCGGCCACCGGGGAGAAGCATAACCTGCACTTCGGCGTCCAGGGTGTTTTCGTAGTCGACGCAGCGCAGCATGGCTTCCTTACCGGCGGCATCGGCGTCCAGGGCCAGGGTGATGTTCCTGGT
>CBFDCY010000106.1:0-3886 GCA_965603425.1 uncultured Dehalococcoidia bacterium
GCTTCTCCTTGGTTTCCGTCAGGTCAAACCAGCGGCGGTCATTGTTGCTGATGGCATAGGCGAGCAGGAAGTCGGTATTGACCGCGAGGGCTCTGGCAAATGCCTCAACGCAGTCCCGCTTGCTCAGGAATATAGCCCGCGCGTGGTCCTCTCTTTCCGTGCCTTTCCAGATTGAAGGGTCATCCTGGGGAAAGGTCGACCCGATGCGCAGAGAGATAAACTGAATGCCACATCTCCGGGAGTAGTACCAGCCCATGTTTTCACCGAATAGCTTGGAAATGCCATAGTACGAATCCGGCGCCGGCGGGTCGCTCAGCTTTACATTCCCCATGGTCGGTATGAAGAAGCGGTCTATCGTCATCGGTGTCTTGCCGGCGTGGTCGTGTTGGGTGTGGTTGGTGCTGGCGAAGATGATTTTCAGAACACCGGCTCGTACTGACTCCTCAAAAACGTTGTAGGTGGCGATAATGTTGTTGTGGAGAACACTTTCCCAGCTGGCTTCGGTCAGGGGGTCGGCGGCGAGGTGAATCACTGCATCCAGTCCCTCAAATACGCCCTGGACCTGCTCCGCTTTGGAGAAATCCGCCTGTACCATTTTATGCCTGCCGGTGAGGTCGGAGCTTATCTCGCGACGATTATAAAACAAGGTGAGCTTATAATTAGAAGGGAGCCCTTCCGCCAGCGTGGTGCCAATATGGCCGGCGGCTCCGGTAATGCCGACATTTACGATTTTTCGGTCTTTCATCGCTCTTCTCCGTCTGACTATTTTGTGCTATTCTGTGTGCGTAACTTTTGCAGGTTGGCCATTACCCATTCGCCCCAATCTTCGATGCCGTCGCCGGTGATTCCGGCGACTTTGAACAGGGTTGCCCGCTGATTGAGACCCTGGAACACGCGGGCGAAAGCTTCCATGTCAAAGCCGACGTGTGGCAGCAGGTCGGTTTTATTCACCACCAGCGCATTGGCCTGGGAAAAGAGCAGCGGGTACTTGTGGGGTTTATCATCGCCCTCGGGCGTGCTGAGAATGACCACTTTAAGATACTCGCCAAGGTCGAAGCCGCCCGGGCAGATAAGGTTGCCCACGTTTTCAATGAAAAGGATATCGATGTCATCGAGGGGCAGGTTGGCCAGCGCCGAGTTTACCATGCTCGCGTCCAGATGGCAACCACCGCCGGTATTTATTTGAACTGCGGTGACTCCGGCCTGGCCCAGTTTCTCGGCGTCAATGCTGGAGCTCACGTCTCCTTCGATAACGGCGACCCGGGCCCTGCCCTTCAGTTGCTCGACCGTCCGCATGATAAGGGTTGTTTTCCCCGAGCCTGGTGAGGACATAAGATTTATGGCCATGATTTGCTTGCTGGTTAAGATCTGCCTGTTTTGTTCCGCAATCTGGTTGTTGGCATTCAGGATGTCTTTCAGTACTTTAATTTCCATCACTCCACCTCAATACTCTCGACGTATAGTTCACTGCCGCCGGTTATTTCCAGTTCCAAAGAATGGCATTCAGGGCAGTTCCATTCGAAATCGGAAGGCTGGAATGTATGCCCGCAGTGACGGCAGCGTGCCTGCCGCGGTATATTACGAAAGTAAAGCGCGGCTCCTTCGGCGGGCGTGTTCTGGCTGAGCAGCTCAAAGTTTGCCTGGACATAATGGTCGATGATGCCGGTCATCTCACCGAGCACGATATTTACCCCGCTTATTTTACTGGCGCCGGCTTTGGCCGCCTCATCCAGGATAAGGTCCAGAAGGCTCATGGTTACCGACATCTCGTGCATGGCTAGCATATCCGGGGTAGCGGCTCACCGACCAGCATATCAATGATGCGTGTCGTTCCGAGCCCTGTCTTCATGACCACCCGTCCCGGGTTCTCCTCCTTTATTTCGCCGATGATGGCGGCGTCGCGGCCATATCTATGTTTTTTCATTTGCTTCAGAATCTTTTCGGCATCTTCAGGGGCCACCATGGCTATCAGCTTTCCCTCGTTGGCTACATATAGCGGGTCCAGCCCGAGCATCTCGCAGGCGCTGGCGACTTCCTCCCGGACCGGTATTTTCTCTTCATCTATACGTATGCTCACGCCTGACTGCTCGGCGATTTCGTTCAGCGTGGTCGCCAGGCCGCCGCGGGTAGGGTCGCGCAGGCAGTGAATATTATCGCTCGCGTTCAGCATCTCCGCCACCAGGCCATTCAATGGCGCGCAGTCGCTCTTCAATTCGGTGGCGAAGTTGACCCCTTCGCGCTGGCTGAGCACGGCGATGCCATGGTCGCCAACAGTGCCACTCAATATCAGTATATCCCCCGGCCTGGCGTTATGCCCGGAAACGTTAAGTCCTGCCGGTACCGTGCCGATGCCGGCGGTATTGATGAATAATTTATCGGCGGTGCCGCGGTTTACTACCTTGGTGTCGCCGGTGATTACGACCACCCCGGCCTCTGTGGTGGACTCTTTAATCGAATCCACTACTATTTTCAGGTCGCACAGGGGCAGACCTTCTTCGATAATAAAAGCCAGACTCAAATAAAGCGGCGTTGCTCCTACCATGGCCAGGTCGTTTACCGTGCCGCAGACGGCGAGCTTGCCGATGTCACCGCCCGGGAAAAAAATGGGCTGGACAACGTAGCTGTCGGTAGTGAAAGCCAGCCTGCCGGCAGGCTCAATCACCGCCGAGTCATCAAGCTGTGCGAGGACGGGGTTCGAAAGAGAAGAAACGAAGCTGTTGCGGATGATATCGTGGGCCAGCTTCCCGCCGCTGCCGTGTGCCAGCAAAATTCTATCGGACATCGTCTTCACCGTAATGATAATAAGCGGCGCAGGTCCCCTCCACTGATATCATGCATGGGCCTATCGGTTTTGCCGGGGTACAGTCACGGCGGAACAGCGTGCAGTCTCCGGGTGATTTAATTCCCCGAAGCACCTCTCCGCATAGACAACCCTTTGGAGTTGCCGTTGGGCCGGGGTCGAAATCAAAGTTCACTTCAGCATCAAAGCGGGCATACTCCGGTCGCAGCTTCAGACCGCTTGCCGCCACCTCACCAAAGCCGCGCCAGCGTGCCGGCGCTGGCGCAAACACTTTTTCCATAACCTCAATGGCGGTCTGGTTCCCTTCCCGGCTGACACCGCGCCGGTAGGCGATTTCGACTTTGGCCTCATTGTTGGCCACCTGTCGTGCCAGCATGTCAATGCACTGCAGTATATCCAGCGGCTCAAAGCCGGAGACAACACAGGGTATGCCGTAGTCGTGGGCGATGAACTCCCAGGGCCTTGAACCGATGACGGCGCTGACATGGCCGGGACAGATTAAACCCTGCAAATTGACCTCGCCGGAGTCCAGCAGCACCTTGATTACCGGCGGACAGAGCTTATGCAGGGAGAGAACGTAATAATTTTTCAGGCCCTCCTGCTCCGCCTGTAGAATCGAGGCGGCAACGGTCGGGGCGGTGGTTTCAAAGCCGATGCCGAGGAATATCACCGATCTATCCGGGTTTTCCTTTGCCAGCGAGAGCGCGTCGAGGGGCGAATAGACAATGCGTATGTCCCCGCCGTCCGCTTTGGCCTCCTGAAGGCTGGAACGACTTCCGGGTACTCTCACCATGTCGCCAAAAGACGCCACCATGACATCGGGCAGCGACGCCAGAGCGATGGTTTTATCAAGGTCAGCATTGTCGGTGACGCATACCGGGCAGCCCGGCCCCGAGGTAAGGGTGAGTGCCGGCGGCAGCAGCTGCCTGAGGCCGGATTTCATAATGGACACGGTATGACCGCCGCAGAACTCCATGAAACGCGCTGGTTTGCGGACGTGTTGCCGGATGCTGCGCACCAGCCCATCGGCCAGCCCGGACTGGCGAAATTCGCTGACCAGCTTCATTTATCCTCCATGAGTTTGCT
>CBFDCY010000107.1:0-3843 GCA_965603425.1 uncultured Dehalococcoidia bacterium
GGCGCAGGCCCACCTGCGCAAAGCCGTATTTTTGGTACAGGCTCTGAGCCGTTAGATTGGATACCCGCACTTCGAGGGTAACGATACTGGCCTTGAGTTCGATGGCGAGGTCAATGATTGACATGAGCAGCAGTTCCCCGATACCCTGTCGCTGATAACTCTGGCGCACGGCAATGTTGGTGATGTGTGCTTCATCAGCCATTATCCACATGCTGGTAAAGCCGATGATGCAGTGCTCGTTTGATTGGGGCGGTTCGCTGCCGAAGAACCGATTCTGCCGCCACCATCTTTTTAGCCGGGACGCCAGGCAGGAGACGTCTTCCCGGGGGATTTCCATTTTCGGCTCATCGGTATCAGGGCTGTCCTCGCAGGCGACGAGCAGGCGGGCCAGCGGGTTCTGCAGCTCACGGCGATAGTCCGGTGGTGGCCACTGGGTGGAGAATGCCTCCCGGTCTATCTTGTTGACCTGGGTTATATCCTCTTTGCGCATGTAGCGCATATAGTACGCCAAGGCTTTTTCTCCATAATATATAGAGAGGTAGTTCCTATGATTTTAACATATTTGGACTTCTCACCACAGCGCAACTAACAGGCAGCAGCGCTATCTTTTGCAATACTCATTCGTTATACTATATGCACGGGGTAGCGCCATATGGCATTACAAAAGAGATACCCTGAAACGAATGGCTGGCTGTATGGAGTTGTCAGGTGCAAGATGAAGAAAGCCTTGTCCGACGGGCGAAAGAGAATGACGAGGCAGCTTTAACGCAACTATATGAGGAGAACTTCGATAAGATTTATCGATATATAGTTCTCAAAATAGGAGATAGGACCGAGGCAGAGGACATGACACAGCAGGTCTTCTTGAAAGCATTTAAATCTATCTCCGGCTACCGGTCGAGGGGAAACCAGTTCTCTTCCTGGCTGTTTCGCATTGCCCACAACCAGATGGTTGACTACTGGAGGAAAAAGTCGAAACGGGCAACGGTTCCGCTGGAGGAATCTCTGGTTGGCAGCGGCAACAGCAACCCCAGTTCTGAGGTGGAACAGAAGATGGATATTGAAAATCTGGTTGCAGCTACCAAACAACTGACCAGCCTGCAACTTGAAGTGGTTTCACTCCGCTTTGCCGGCGGTCTGTCGTTGGCGGAGGTGGCCAAAACAATGGGCAAAAGTGAGGGCGCTATCAAGGCATTGCAACACAGCGCCGTTGTATCTCTGCGCAGAATAATGGCGGCAGGATAAAGCAATGAAAAATAACAGAGAATTGAACGATATCTTCGAAGACTGCCTGGAGCGGATTCTCACCGGTGGTGAGACCGTTGAGCAGTGCCTGGCAGGATATCCGGAGTACGCCGCCGAGCTTGCGCCACTGCTGCAGACAGCACTTGAGGCGAAGGAAACGCTGGAGATTGCGCCCAGCCCCGAATTTCGGGAGAAAGCCAGATATCAGATACTCACCGAGCTCAGGGATATAGAGGAGAGGAAACAGCGCCGCTTCTCACTTTTTGGCTGGCAGCCACGCTGGGCAACGGCAGCAATTGCGGTCCTGGTACTACTTGTAGCCAGCAGCGGCACGGTGGCTGCCGCCGGGAACAGCCTGCCGGACCAGACACTTTATCCGGTGAAGCTGGCCACGGAAAGAGTGAGGCTGGCATTGACCCCCTCGACGCTGGGCAAGGCGGAATATTATGCGGAACTGGTGGATAAACGGGTCAGCGAGATAATCAGCATGTCGGACAAAGGCAAACTGAAGCAGGTGGAGAAAACCACCGAGCGATTGAATAACCAGTTAATGGCTATGACGTTGCTGGTGGGCACAGAAGACGGTGTCCCCGGCGTTCCTGCCGGCTCACCTGCAGTGCTAGAGACAGTCCCCATGCCGGAAGAGGCAGCCAGAGAGGCGCCGGCGATACTTTTGGCACCTGAGGAGCCGAAACCGGGCGTGATGATGGCTCCGCCGCCTCCCGAAGCGGTTACTCAAACGCCACCGACAGCTAAGGCCGGAGAGCCCCAAAAAGGGAAGCCAGCGATAACGGTAGCTCCGGCCCAACCAGTGCCGGAGAAAGCGCCCGTACTGGCACCGGCACCGGCGGCTATCCCCGAGCCGGAGATTGAGGTGGAGGAGGAAGAGGAGGGGGAGGACGAAATGCTGGACGAACGGGCCAAGCTCATAAGAATTATTGTTCAGAATGCTAAAAAACATCCGGCAGCCCTGAGGGCAGCGTTACAGAGAGCACCGGAATCGGCCAGACCGGCTCTGCTCCGGGCACTTGAGGCTTCAAATATAGAATATGAAAAACTGCTTCAGCTTCTTGAGGAAGCTGAAAATGAAAATGAAGATAAAGGTAAGGATAAGGAATAGCCCATATGTCTGTGAAGTACCTTAAGTAGCAAGAAGCAGAAAAAGGATTTCTAGAAAGAGTCGCCGCTAACCAAACGGCGACTCTTTCGTTATATAAGTGGAAGATAAAAACAAGGAGGTATAAGGATGAAGAAAAGGTGGTTTGTGGCAGCCGGTCTGGCACTGATAATAATGGTCGTCGGTCTGGTCGGCTGCAGTCCGGAGGGCACTGCCCTGGGTGTATCGGGATCGACTCTGAAGGTTGCCCTCACCAATCAGCCGGAGGGAATCTCGGTAAGCGGCAGCGGAAAGGTAAATGCTGTTCCGGATACGGCTGTACTCAGACTGGGCATCGAAGCTCAGGAGTCCAGTGTGGCCTACGCTCAGGAGCGGGCTAACGGGGCGATGACTGCGGTAAGGTCCGCTCTGGATGATAACGGCATCGCCGAGAAGGACATACAGACACAGTACTTCAATATTCGCAATGTAACCCGCTGGGATGAGAAGCAGGGAAAAGAGGTGGTGATTGGCTACCGGGTTACCAACATGGTAACGGCCAAAGTCCGCGAGATGGACAAGGTCGGCGCCGTCATTGACGCGGTGGCGGGGGTAGGAGGTGACCTCACCCGCATTGACAGCATCGGATTCACCGTCGAGGAGCCATCGGCTTACTACGGTGAGGCGCGACAGAAGGCCATGGCTGACGCTGCTTCAAAGGCCAAGCAGCTTGCCGAACTGGCCGATGTTAAACTGGGCAAACCGGTCTATATTGCCGAAAACGCGGCTTACCCATCCCCGGTATACCGCCAGGACATCTATGAAAGTATTGCCGGAGCCCCGGCAATGGAGACACCCATCAGCCCCGGCGAGATGGAAATCAGCCTTAATGTCCAGGTGACTTACGCAATTCTGGACTAGCGTGAGAACAATCGAGGGTGGGGGTTCTTTTCCCCACCCTCAGTTAATATAAACGTCAATAGAAAAGCAGAAAGGAGAACATAAGAATGTCCAAGAAACTGAAAGTCCTCATTGCGGTGCTGGTGGCCATACTGACCCTGATCGTGAGCGGCACGGTGGCAGTGCTGGCTCAGGAGAACGAGGAGCCGGATCCAGAAGAAGAAGCGCTGGTTGAAGAGCTGGAAGAGCTAATACCCAGAGTCAGATTGTTTATGTCCGCGATGGAACCAGGCGAACTTCTCTCCAGGGTGGCCGATAGACTGGGTATTTCCGAAGAGGAACTGAGTAATGCCTTCGCGCAGGCGAAAGAAGATATAATGGCCGAGCGCGGAGAACAGGCATTTGATGAATTACTGGACCGGGCGGTTGAGGAAGGGCTGATTACAGAGGAAGAGGCGGCGGAGATAGCAGACTGGTGGGAGCAGAAGCCGGAAGCCTTTAACCGGGCTATGCTGAGAAAGGCCTTCTCCAGGATGTGCCAGAACCCCGGGGCCCTGACAAATGAGGCCTGCGGGCAGTTCAAAGAGATGAGGCAAAATATT
>CBFDCY010000108.1:0-3816 GCA_965603425.1 uncultured Dehalococcoidia bacterium
GATTCCAGTTCCTGGCCTTCTTCTGGAGGGAGGTCGGGCACGATAAGACCGCTAATGCTGAATTCAGCGCATTTCCGACAGAAAGCATCAAGGCCGAAATTATACACCGGATTGTAATACGTCATGAAAACCAGCGGCGTGGCTATTTCCCGGCGAAGCTGCTGTGCCGTTTCGAAACAAACCTGTGGTGTGATGCCGTTCTGGAGCGCTTGATGGCTGGCCCTCTGAATGGTGGTGCCGTCAGCCAGCGGGTCGGAAAACGGGATGCCAAGTTCGATGATGTCAGCGCCGTTATGGGCAAGGACGATGGCTGCCTTTCTGGTGGCGTCTAGGTCCGGATAGCCGACCGTAAGATAGGCAATCAGCGCTTTGTAGCCTGGCTTGAAAACGGAGGCAATCTGGCTCATGGTTTATTATCCTTAACTCTGGCGATTATATCCAGGTCCTTATCGCCGCGACCGGAAAGATTGACAACGATGATTTTATCCGCGGGCAAACCGGCGGCCATTTTAGAGGCATGGTATATGGCGTGGGCGGGTTCCATCGCCGGAATGATACCTTCCGCGGCGCTGAGAAGCCTGAATCCCTCCACCGCCTGCTCATCGGTAACCGCGACGTAGCTGGCCCGGCCGATATCCTTGTAGTAGCTGTGTTCCGGTCCCACGCCGGGATAGTCGAGCCCGGGCGCGATGCTGTGGGTCTCGCTTATCTGACCGTGGCCATCTTCCAGGAGGTATGATTTGGCTCCGTGCAGAACGCCGGCCCTGCCCACTGTCAGAGGTGCCGCGTGCTGTTTCGTTTCCAGGCCTCGCCCGCCAGCCTCGACGCCGATGAATTCGACTTCGCTATCATTGAAAAAGGGGTGAAAGAGGCCGATGCTGTTGCTGCCCCCGCCCACGCAGGCCACCAGATAGTCAGGCAGGCGGTTATACGTCGCCAGCACCTGCTCTCTTGTTTCCTGCCCGATTATCGCTTGAAAATCGCGGACCAACAGCGGGTAAGGATGAGGGCCAACCACCGAGCCGAGCAGATAATAGGTGTCGCCGACGTTGGTGACCCAGTCGCGTATGGCTTCATTAATGGCGTCCTTGAGGGTACGGCTGCCAGAGGACACGCTGCGAACCTCGGCGCCCATCAATTTCATGCGGTGGACATTGGACGACTGCCGCTCGATGTCATCCTCGCCCATATAGACGATGGCATCAAGGCCGAGCAGGGCACAGGCAGCAGCCGTGGCCACGCCATGCTGTCCCGCGCCGGTTTCGGCAATCACCCGCTTTTTGCCCATACGTTTGGCCAGCAGGGCCTGCCCCACGGCGTTATTAATCTTATGCGCCCCGGTGTGTGCCAGGTCTTCCCTTTTTAACAGGATAACGGCGCCGCCAATCTGCCCGGAAAGCTGGCGGGCATGGTACAGCGGGGTGGGCCGGCCAATGTAATCCCGGCATAAGTGTTTAAACTCATGGATAAAACTTTCATCGGCGCAGGCTTCCCGGTAAGCGTGCTCAAGTTCATCCAAGGCTGCCATCAGGGTCTCCGGGACAAAGCGGCCGCCGAACTCGCCGAAGTAACCGCGGACGTCGGGCCTATCTTTCGTGTTCATCAAACCTCCTTACAGCCTCGATGAAAGCTTTAATTCTGGCAACATGTTTCACCCCGCCCACCTCCACGCCCGATGATACATCAACGCCCCAGGGGGCTACCACTTTGAGCGCGTGAGGGACATTCTCCGGGGTTAGACCGCCGGCCAGGATAACCGGATGTTCTCTGGCTATCTGCCCGGCCAGATTCCAATCGAGCCTTGTCCCGGTCCCGCCGTATTTTCCTTTGACCTGCGGGTCTAGAAGAAAGGAATGTTTCTGGTTGGACATAGCCCTGGCACCTTCCGCCAGGTAGGCGCAGACTTCTGCCGCGCTCTGGCCCCGTTTTAGCCTGACGGCTTTTATCAGCGGCTTGGCAATCTCTTTACAGTATTCCCATGATTCGTCGCCGCTCAACTGCACCCGGTCCAGGTTACAGTTATCGGCAACCATGTTTACCGTCGAAACCGATAAGTTGACAAATACCCCGACCACTTCGGTTGAGCAGCCGCTCTGTTTTACCGCCGAGGCTATATGCCGTGCTTTTTCCAGATTAATCCGCCGCGGGCTGGGGGCAAAGACCAGCCCGATAAGGTCCGCGCCGGCTTCGGCGGCTGCCAGCGCGTGCCTTTCCTCTTTTATACCGCAAATCTTGATACAGGTCATTTTAGCAGTTCCCTAATCTTCGCGGCGATATCGCCGGCGGTGAGCAGTGCCTCGCCCACCAGAGCGGCATCTACACCCAGTTCTTTCAGATATGCCATATCCTGGCGGCGGCTTATGCCACTCTCGCTGACCACGGTTTTGTCTTTCGGCACCAGTGGCCGCAGCCGTTGCGTGGTGCCGATGTCGACGCTAAAAGTTTTAAGGTCGCGATTATTAATGCCAATGATTTGGGCGCCGCTGTGCAAGGCTGCCTCAAGCTCGTTTTCGTTGTGCACCTCAACGAGGCAGCTCAGGCCGAGTTCGTGGCTCAACGATAACAATTCATTCAGCTGCTCCGGCTCCAGTATGGCCGCGATGAGGAGCAGCGCATCCGCACCGCAGGCGCGGGACTCATATACCTGATAGGGGTCGAAGATAAAGTCCTTGCGTAATAGCGGTATTTCAACTTCCATCCTGATTTCAGGCAGATGATTGGGATGGCCGCCGAAATATTTTTCTTCCGTCAGCACCGAAATGGCGGCCGCGCCATTATCCGCATAAGTCCTGGCCAGTGCCGCGGGGTCGAACTCAGGGCGGAGGATGCCTCTTGAAGGCGACGCCTTTTTAACCTCGGCAATCAGGCGGACGCCGTCGCCTTTCAGGGCGGAGGCAAAGTCCAGCGTCGCCGCGCTCCGGGCAATCCGTGCTTCCATCTCGGAGGCGGGCGCCGCTTTCTTGCGCTGCTTCAGCTCCTCTTTTTTATCGGCGACGATTTTTTCCAGCATGATAGCTTCTATCCCAGATTGTTGCTGAGTTTAATCAGGCTTTCCAGCTTTTCAATGGCCTGGCCGCTGTCAATGGCGATTTCGGCGAGGCGTAAAGCGTCTTTCATATTGGAAGCCAGGTCGCCGGCGTAAATAGCGGCGGCGGCGTTCAGCGTAATTACGTCGCGGGCGGCTCCCTTTTCACCGTTGAGGACGCGGCGCATTATGCCGGCGTTTTCTGCCGGCGTTCCTCCCCGGATTTCCAATATTTTAGTTTCTTTAAAGCCAAAATCGGCGGGTTCGACTTCAGACGGGGGCAGGACACCCTGCTCGTTGATCTCCCAGACAACGGACTTTCCACTGATGGAAAGCTCATCCATTCCGTCAAGGCTGTGGACCACAAGGGAGTGCTTCGTGCCCAGGCGGTGCAGCACGGCGGCGATTTTCTCGCCCAGCTCTTTGCTGGGCACGCCGATGACCTGTGACCCGGCACGGGCGGGGTTGGTCAGCGGCCCGAGGATATTGAACACCGTCCGGATGCCTATCTCCCGTCGCGGACCGGCGGCGTGTTTCATCGCCGGGTGGAAGACGGGGGCAAACATGAAGCCGATGCCGACCTTTTCCAGACATGTGGCGACGGCTTCAGCATTGAGGTCGATTTTAATGCCCAGCGCTTCGAGAACGTCAGCGCTGCCACATTGACTGGTCATGGCGCGGTTGCCGTGCTTGGCGACCCTGAGGCCGGCCCCGGCGACCACGAACGCCGCGGCGGTGGAAATATTGATGCTGGACAGGTTATCCCCGCCGGTGCCGCAGGTATCAACCAC
>CBFDCY010000109.1:0-3787 GCA_965603425.1 uncultured Dehalococcoidia bacterium
CTAGACGATTCCCCAGCACGCTTAAATTGTAGCTTTTCCACGATTGAGGTGTCAAACTGGCACAGCGGATTCCCCGCATAAACATGAAATCTGCTGTCCATAATGAGTATAATGTCTGAAATGACAGGTGATGGTAACGTAAATAAGAAAGCTGCATTACTGGTTGCCACTATGATTGCTTTTATGACCCCGTTCATGGGGTCTTCGGTTAATGTGGCCATTCCGACCATCGGGAAAGAATTCGCCATGGATGCGGTTTCGCTGGGTTGGGTGGCCATGTCATATCTTCTGGCCAGTTCCGTACTCCTTGTCCCATTTGGCCGAATAGCGGATATATATGGCAGAAAGCGGATTCTCACCTATGGCACAATAATTTTTACCGTTTCCTCTCTTATTATAGGTTTTTCGTCTTCGGCTGCTATGCTTATCGCTTTCAGGGTCGTGCAAGGGATGGGGGGAGCGCTTATGTTCAGCACAGGGGTTGCCATCTTGACTTCTGTATTTCCCGCCGGGGAAAGAGGCAAAGCTCTGGGCATAAACGTTGCCGTTGTTTATCTCGGACTGTCTTTAGGGCCGTTTTTGGGCGGTTTACTAACACAACACCTCGGCTGGAGGAGTGTTTTTCTAATAACCGTGCCTCTCGGTGTAGTGGTTATTATCTCTATATTCTGGAAATTAAAAGGAGAGTGGGTTGGAGCGGAGGGGGAAAAGTTTGACCTTACGGGTTCACTGGTCTATGGCATCGCCATCGTAGCGTTGCTGTATGGTCTGTCTCTGCTACCCGCAACGTCAGGTATATGGGTGATAATTATCGGTGTGTTTGCGACGGTGGGATTTTTGTGGTGGGAAACGAAGGTAAAAAGTCCTGTTTTAGATGTGAGGCTATTCAGGACTAATACTGTATTCGCTTTTTCTAATCTGGCGGCATTCGTTAATTACAGTGCCACATTTGCGGTAACTTTTATCCTGAGCCTTTATCTGCAGTCTGTCAGAGGGCTGAGTGCTCAGGAGGCCGGTATAGTTCTGGTGTCAATGCCGGCGATCCAGGCGATATTTTCTCCAATTACCGGCAGGCTCTCCGATAAAATTGAACCGAGAATACTGGCTTCAATGGGCATGGGGCTTACGACCATAGGACTCGGGCTTTTAATTTTTTTAACGCAAGATAAGGCACTTGGTTTCATCTTGACCAGCCTGGTAATACTGGGATTCGGTTTTGCTCTTTTTTCTTCTCCAAATACAAATGCCGTAATGAGTTCGGTTGATAAGAGGTTCTACGGAGTGGCCTCGGCGACACTGGCCACAATGCGTCAGGTCGGGATGACATTCAGTATGGGAATAGCCATGCTGATTATTGCTGTCTACATGGGCAGGGTAGAAATCACGCCTGTGTATTTCTCTACCTTCTTGATAAGCACGAGAATAGCTTTCACAATCTTCACTGCCCTTTGTTTTCTCGGTATATTTGCCTCCCTGGCCAGAGGAAAAATCAAATCCTGACACAGGCCAAAACCTTGGTAGGCCGATTGTAAAGTGAAAGGCGGCATAATAAAATAACCCAGGACGGGAAAATATTCTGCCAATATGAGTTTGGGAAAAGGAAATAGGTGTAAAGACGTTGTATGACGTTGGTTCGCTGCAGGAATCACTGAACGTAAGGTTGACAAATCCTTCGTTGCTGGAGCAAGCCCTGATTCACAGTTCCTATCTGAACGAATACCCCGGAACTGTGTCGGCTTCCAATGAGAGGCTGGAGTTTCTCGGTGATGCTGTGCTGGGTTTTATTGTGGCGGAGAAGCTGTATCAGAATTTCCCCGGCCTGGCTGAAGGCGAAATGACCAGAATCCGCTCGGCGCTGGTGCGAGGGGAGACGCTGGCGCAGGTGGCCAGGAGAATGAGGCTCGGAGATTACCTTTATCTGGGAAAGGGTGAAGAGGCGGGTGGCGGACGGCAGAAACCGGCTAACCTCTCTGGCGCGCTGGAAGCAGTAATCGCGGCTATTTATCTTGACCGGGGTCTGGCGGTCACGCGGGAGCTGGTGCTGGAATGGCTTGCCGAAGAACTTCAGAAGGTGGCTGGTCAGGGAAAAGGCGTCGATTATAAGTCGCAACTGCAGGAAGTGATACAGATAGAATATCGTTCGCCGCCATCCTATCGGACGGTACAGGCTGCCGGGCCGGACCACGATAAACTATTCACCGTTGAGGTAATGATTGGGGATAAGGTGCTGGGAAGGGGGGCTGGTAAAAGTAAAAAGCTGGCCGAGATGGAAGCCGCCTGCGATGCCCTGGAGCGATTTAACCGCGACTTTACACCTTGATAGCTCTTTGCTAAACTGCAAATAGATACCGAACTTAATCAATAATCAGAGGGTCAGCGATGGGGAAACGAGATTACCGACAAAGAGAATCAAAGAAACAGAAAAAGGATACTAAAAAAATTGCGCCGATAACTATCATACAGCCATCGGTGCAGGTGGAAGTAATCGGGAAGGGGAAAAAGAAACGGGAAGAAGGGGAGGGGGAGGAAGAGTAGCTGCTTACCAGCACCTTTACCGAACCGGGGAACTCAGAACCAGGGTGGAAAAAGCCCGGTCACTTCTTGGCCGGTGTCGTCTTTGTGCCCGTAACTGCGGGGTCGACCGCCTGAATGGTGAAAGCGGTCAGTGCCATACGACCAATGAGGTAATCGTGTCCAGCTTTGGGCCTCACTTCGGGGAAGAGGCGCCTCTGGTTGGACGGTGTGGCTCGGGAACCATATTCTTCGCCTACTGCAACCTGCATTGCGTATTCTGCCAGAACTACGGCATCAGCCAGCTTGGCGAGGGCAGTGCTGTGGACGGTACAGAGCTGGCCGACATGATGCTTTCCCTGCAGTCTAAAGGTTGTCATAATATCAATCTGGTGAGCCCAACGCACGTGGTGCCATTCATTCTGGAGGCGCTCGAGATAGCGGTGGGAAAAGGCCTGCAACTGCCCATCGTGTACAACACCGGTGGCTACGATTCGCTAGAAACACTGGAGTTGCTGGACGGCATAGTCGATATCTACATGCCGGATATGAAGTACTCCGTGGAAGAAGTCGGCGAGAAGTTCTCCGGTGTTGAGCGGTACCCTCAGGTGAACCGGGCAGCAGTGAAGGAAATGCATCGCCAGGTAGGCGACTTGCAGGTTGACGAATCGGGTGTTGCCTTGCGGGGATTGCTGGTGCGTCACCTTGTCCTGCCCGATGGACTGGCGGGGACTGAGGGTGTGGTCAGATTCATCGCCGCGGAAATTTCCCGTAACACCTACCTGAATGTCATGGCCCAGTATCATCCCTGTTACCACGCTTTTGATTACCCGCAGATATCGCGCCCGATAACCAGAGAAGAATTCTCGGCAGCGATTGAACAGGCACAGCGCTCTGGTTTAAACTGCCTTGATGAACGGATTTCTCTGCATATTTAAACAGGATTATGGTTGGTGATGGAAGACCCGGTTTCCGTTCGCGCTATGGTTCACGGTCGAGTCCAGGGAGTATTTTTTCGGACTTTTGTAGAGGAGCATGCGCAGCGGCTCGGCCTGGTGGGTTACGTGCGTAATCTGCCCTCTGGTGCTGTGGAAGTGATGGCTGAGGGCGAACGGGAACGCGTGAATAAGCTGTTAGAACGTCTAAAAATGGGGCCGCCGGCCGCTATGGTGGACGGGGTAGATATCAGCTGGTCTGAGTTTACGGGTGACCACTCAGAGTTCAGAATCAGGTATTAATCAGCCACCGGGTGAAATCCGTAGTACCGGTCATTCTT
>CBFDCY010000110.1:0-3769 GCA_965603425.1 uncultured Dehalococcoidia bacterium
TTGCGGTATTTGTCCGCCAGCTCAAAGGCCAGCATGGTGAGGTCCATCATTTCCTGTACTGAGGCTGGAGCCAGGTTGATAACGCGGTAGTCGCCGTGGCCGCCGCCCTTAATCGACTGAAAATAGTCACCCTGGGCGCCACCGATGTTGCCCAGTCCGGGGCCGCCTCTCATCACATTCACGATTACCCCGGGTAGCTCGGCTCCTGACATATATGAGATGCCTTCCTGCTCCAGACTGAAACCGGGGCTGGAAGTGGAGGTCATCGCCCGGCAACCGGCAGCGGCGGCACCGTAGACCATGTTTATGGCGGCCAGCTCACTCTCCGTCTGTACAAACACCAGTTCCTCTTCGGGCATCCGCTTTGACATGTGTTCCAGGAGTTCGTTTTGTGGCGTAATCGGGTAGCCAAAGTAGGCCTGACAGCCAGCTAAGATAGCGCCTTCGGCGATGGCGATGTTACCTGCCATCAAGGTTCTACTTGACATTAGACCGCTCCGCAAATGGTCATTGGTTAGGCGACTAACTCGATTGGTACCCCGCTGTGGCGATATACGGAAATAACGGCGTCAGGGCACATCATGGCGCAGACGGCACAGCCGGTGCAGCTATGGGCTTTTTCTTCGAGGACGACGGCCGGGAAGTATCCCTTCTCGTTAATGTGGGAGGCCAGACCGATTACTTCTTTAGGGCAGACGGAGATGCAGAGACGGCACCCTTTGCACTTTTCGGAGTCGATGGTGATGTAAGCTGAGCTGATGTGTTGTGCTACTACCATTGCCTTTACCTCCCTTTGCCACATTACACAAACTGTCGGTCTAAAGGCCTTATACTTTAATTATTAACGGATTGGCGGCCATGTCAAGGGCGGAAATGTGGCGGAAAAAGGCATATTTTCGATGGTGACGTCTGTTTGGAACGCACTCTATATCTATAATGCATTAATTCAACCACTGATGGTCGAAATTCGTGCAAAAACAACAGCGGTCATCATTTTTGATAATTTTAAGGCGTGCCAATGAGCTACGAGCAACTTGCGAGCATTTGACAGGGAAAGCCCCCGGTGCCATACTGATTTCGTTATGGATGAGTTAGACCGTCGCTTGATACAGGAGCTGGCCAAAAATGCGCGGCAGAGCAGCGCAGAGCTGTCGCGCAAACTGGGCGTCAGCGAGACTACCATCAGGCGCCGGATTCAGCACCTTGAGAAGGATGGAGCCATCACTTTTGCCGCGATACTCAATCCGGCGAAGCTGGGGTACAGCATTATTGCCCTGATTGCCCTGGAAGTTGACCTGGGGAGCATAGACAAGATATCAGAATCACTGGCTCTTTGCCCCAGTGTACGCTATGTCTCTCTCTGCACCGGCAACCACGATGTTTTCATTGGCACATGGTTCCATTCATCAGTCGAGTTGACGCAGTTTGTGAAAGACTACCTGGCTAAAGTGCCTGGAATCAGGAAAAGCGAGACTTTTGTTATTCTGGACGTTCGGAAGGATGAAGTTGGCTGGCTGCACAGTCTTGAGCAAGCAAATACCACCAAGTAAATGTGGGTCTCTGACAGCCAGTGGTTTAACAGTTCGCCGGGATGTGTGACGAACGCCGGCGCGGGTTGATGTTGCTCTCCGAGCACCAGGTATAATATACTTTAATACCGGAGCCAGCCAAGTAAATCTCCGCCTGCATACTGAGCCCTTATCAAAGTTTAAGTTGTAATGATCAAGAGGATATTGCGCGCCATTGACGCGCTGAATGAGAGAGCGGCATCTATATCCAGCTGGCTTGTCGCCGTTCTGCTTGTGGTAATCCTGTATGAGGTTGTCTCCCGATATGTGTTTAACTCGCCAACACAATGGGCGTTTGGTTCCCTCCGCATGTTGGGCAGTGCCATTGTCGTCCTTGGTTGGGCCTATGCTCAACTGCTTGATTCGCATATCAGAGTGGATTTCATCTATACCCGCCTCTCGCCGCGCAAAAGGGCGCTGGTTAATGTTATCGGCACCGGGTTATTTTTTTTCCCGGTATTCGGCGCTTTGACTGTGCAGGCAGGTGCAGCAATGTGGGGCGCCTTGATTGGTGGTAAATTTGTAACCATATATTATGGTGGGGCACCACCACTCCCCTTGCTGCATAAAACATTGATTCTGCTTGGAGTGAGCCTCTTTTTCCTTCAATTCGGGGCCCGGTTCACCCGTGACGTATACCTTCTGGTCAGGGGCAAGGCGCTGTGATCGAGATAAGTCCCGAAATTATGGCGCTGGTATTCCTGGTGGCGGCGCTGGTCGGCATCCTGAGCGGCTTTCACATCGCTCTGGTTTTAGTCGGAGTAGCCACTATCATCGGCTATTTTTTTATGGGGCCACCAGTATTCTGGCTGATGTACAGCCGTATCTATCACATGATAATGAATCACAATATGCTGGCCATTCCGCTCTTCACTTTCATGGGAGTCCTGCTGGCGCACTCGACGCTTGCCGAGAATCTCTACGGTGCTTTACACCTTTGGCTGGGAAGACTGAGGGGGGGATTGGCGCTGAGTACCGTGATACTGGGCACGATTATCGCGGCCGGCCTGGCGGTTGTCCAGGCTTCGGTGAGCATGCTGACCACTATTTCCCTGCGCTCAATGCTGGAGAGAGGTTACAGCAAGGAGCTGGCCTGTGGCGTAATTTGCGCTGGCGGTACCCTTGGAATTCTTATTCCCCCCAGTATTATGCTGGTCATCCTGGGCATGACGGCCGGCCTATCTGTAGGCAAGCTGTTCTTCGGTGCTTTCATTCCTGGTTTTATCCTCTCCGGCCTATATCTGACCTACGTTGTCGTTCGTTGCGGACTACAGCCGCAAATAGGCCCTCCGGCACCCTTTGAGGAAAGACAAATCTCCTTTGCCAGAAAGATAACCCTGCTTTTAGGCTGGGTATTTCCGCCTCTGATTATTATAATGTCAGTTCTGGGAACGATATTCTTTGGCATCGCCACCGTTTACGAGGCAGCTGGCGTCGGGGCTACCGCCACGGTTCTGGTCACCATTGTCTGTCGAAAGTTCAGCCTCAAGCTGATGAAGGATGCCATGCTGGAGACTTTGCGGGTTACCGGCTTTGTCATGCTCATAACGGCATGTGCCAGTGCTGTCGTGGGCGTTTTTATGTACTTCGGGGGGAAAGAGGTTATTGGCGACCTGGTTCTGGCTATGCCTTTCGGACGGTGGGGTGCTTTTTTCGCCATCATGCTGGCTGCATTTATCCTGGGCATGTTTATCGACTGGATGAGCATCATTCTAATCGTTGTATCGATACTGGTACCCATTGCGCCCGAGCTGGGGTTTGACCCGTTGTGGTTTGCCCTGATGCTCTGCGTTAACCTTCAGATGTCCTTCATGACCCCGCCCCTCGCCCAGGCGATATTCGTCTGCCAGGGAAGTGCCGACCCAGACCTGGGGGTAACCAGCGGTGATATAATCCGCGGGGTAATTCCGTTTGTCGTCCTGATAATAGTAGCGCTTGGCTTGTTCGTCGTGTTTCCACAGCTGATGCTGTGGCTACCGGGCAAGATGCTCGGGTAGCTTTTAATATCTTGATATCCCGGCAAACGCCTGTGGCATCGTTAATCTTGATTTAAGAGACAGAAATTTCGCGGTTCGGCTGCTTCTCAATGGTTATGGCTACTCCTCATCAGGCAACTTCTCTGCCACGGGTAACTCCTGGACCGGCAGTTTCAGCTCTTTTTTCAAGGCAACGGCATTGCGCGGTGCATATCCGCGCCAGTG